>NZ_JBFLUG010000128.1:0-20992 GCF_041008525.1 Parafrankia sp. FMc2
GGGAACTGCGCGGCCAGCACCCCCAACCCGACCCGGTCCACCAACCGGTCCCCGGCCTTCTCCTTGACCTGACCACGCCTCGGCACAGCCAGAACCTACACGATCAGACCTTAAGTTCCTGGTATTGCGCTACCGGCCGGTCGGTACGAGCTGCTCGCCAAGGCTTGGGTCGACAATTCCCTCGGTTCCGAGTCCTTTATTCAGTGTGGCTTCGTCGATGGCATCGCCGGAAATGACAACACTCGCGTGGGCGCCGGCTCCGCCTATGTGACGATGATCGCTTCCGGTGCCTCCGAGTTCATGGAGGAGACGGAGGTGGAGTATGTCTGTGCCAGCGATGCGGCGGTGGACGTGCATCGTGCCTTGCTGAAGGCCACCACGGTCAGCGCGATCGTCCTCCAGTGACCCATCTACACAGCTGCATTGTCAGCTACAAACGGCGTGAACTTACCGAGCAGACTCTCAGGAGCTACCTCTCCACGGTCGCCGTGTCGTATTCCGTGGTAATCGTCGACAACGGCTCTCCGGTCGAGGTGACGGACTGGCTGGCAGCGCTGGACGTGCCTGTAGTTCTTCTCGGCGAGAACCGGTATCCGGGCTACGCGACGAACCGGGGCTGGGAACGGATGCCGTCCGAGGCGACGTTGCTGCATCGGATCGACAACGACACCGAGTTCCTGCCTGGCTGGTGCGATCGGGTGCTCGCCGCGTTCGCGGACCCGCAGGTCGGCCAGGTGGGTCTGGCCGCGGCTGGGGACGAGCCGTGGACGTCGATGCCGCGCTGGCCGGTGGGCGGCAACTCGATCATTCGCCGGGAGCTGTACGACGCCGGGCTGCGCTACTGCGAACGGCCGTGGACGGCGGGTGGAACGATGGAGGACCACCAGCTCACGAAAGACGTGTGGGCGATGGGTTGGCAGCGAGGCTGGGCAGCCGAGGCGATCGCCTACCTCGGCGGCGGCGACCCGGAGTACTACGCGCAGACCCGCCAGGCCCGGGGGCTGACGTGACCGTGGTCGGGATCAGCATGGTGCGCGACGAGGCCGACATCATCGCCGGCACGCTGTGGCACATGGCCGGCGAGGTCGACCAGCTTCTGGTCGCCGACAACGGCAGCACCGATGGCACTCGGGAGATCCTCGCCGACCTCGTCCAGCGCCTGCCGCTGACCGTCGTCGATGATCCGGAGCTTGGCTACTACCAGAGCCGGCGGATGACCGCGCTCGCCCAGACCGCGCGTGAGGTGCTCGGCGCCCGTTGGATTGTGCCGTTCGACGCGGATGAGCTCTGGTACTGCGAGGCCGGGCAGATCGCCGAGATCCTCGCTCATACTGGGCCGCCGGCCGCGTTCGCCGAGCTCACCGATCACCTGCGGACCGCCCTCGACGAGGACGACCCGGATCCGTTTCGGTCGATGACCTGGCGGGCCGCGGAGCCGGCGCCCCTGCCGAAGGTCGCGTTCCGCTGGGAGAACGGCGCCGTTGTGCACCAGGGCAACCACGGCGTCACCCTGCCCTCGGCACAGGCGACTGTGACCGCTCTCGCCGACCGGCCGCCGACGCTGGCCGTGAGGCACTTCCCGGTCCGCAGCCCCGAGCAGTTTGCCCGCAAGGCCCGCAACGGGGCAGCTGCGTACCAAGCGGCCCCCGATTTGCCGGAGACCTACGGCGCGCACTGGCGTGCCTGGGGCCAGCTCCACGCCCAGGGCGGAGACCAGCTGCTGGGCGATGTGTTCCGCGAGCACTGGTGGTACCTCAGCCCGACCGACGCCGGCCTCGTCCACGACCCCGCGCCCTACCTCCGATGGGAGAACTGATGCAGACGCCGAGCGTTGGCCGGATCGTTCACTACGCCAGCTTCGGCACCCCCGGTGGCGAGTACAAGGCAGCGTGCCGAGCCGCGGTCATCACCGAGGTCAGTGCCGTGCCGCACGAGGGCAGCGGCTGTGTAGGCCTGGCTGTGCTGAACCCGACCGGGACGTTCTTCAACCAGCACATCTGCCAGGACGAGGACTCCCATGCGGGCGGCACCTGGCACTGGCCGGAGCAGGTGTCCGCCCCCAGCGCGTCTGATCTGCTCGACGCTGCGTACCGGGAGCGCGCTCAGCTGGTCTCCTACCTCGCTCGCGTCTTCGAGGCGCACTGGGCGATCGACGAGTCCGAGCCCGAGTGGCCGGTGATCTGTATCCACACCCCGGCTGGGCAGCTGTGCTGGCATGTCGACCGGGCCGATATGAACCTGTTCCCGTCCGGGCTCGAGAACCAGCCGTCGGACTGGGACGGCCATTCGACTGAGGAGAAGTACGCCCGCTTGGCCCAGCTCGGAGCATGACGCGGGTCGCGGTGGTCGTCCCGTTCCGGTCGGATGGGGCCGAGCGGGATCGTCACTGGGCCTGGCTCGCCGCCCGCTGGCACGTCGCCTTTCCTGACTGGGAGCTGCGGCTCGGCGAGCACCCAGCCTCGGCCGGCGCCTGGTGCAAGGCGGTCGCCGTCGCCTGGGCGCTTGAGGACTGCACGGCCGAGGTCCTCGTCGTCGCCGACGCCGACGTCTGGGCCACACCTTCCAACGTCGCCCGGGCGGCCGAGCTGGCCGCCGGCGGCGCGCCGTGGGTGATGCCCCACCGGCAGGTCCGCCGCCTCTCCGCAGCGACCACCGTCCGGGTCCTCGCCGGAGAGCCGCTCGAGGAGGCCGCCGCCCCACGCTCGGCGCTCGCCGAACGGCCGTACGCCGCGATGCGCGGAGGGGGCCTGTTCGTGATCCGCCGGTCCAGCTGGTTGGCCGTGGGCGGCTTCGACGCCCGCTTCTGCGGCTGGGGTGGCGAAGACGAAGCGTTCGGCCGCGCCGCCGATGCCCTGCTCGGCGATGCTGTCCGGCTCTCCGGAGTCCTGTGGCATCTGTGGCACCTGCCGCAGCCGCGGCTGTCCCGCACCGTCGGATCCGAGCCGCAGCGGCAGCTGGTCGCCCGCTACCGGGCCGCGCGCCGGGACCGCCGCGCCATGCGGCAGTTGATCGACGAACGGGGGTAGCTGATGGCCGGGCGCAGGCAATCGGTCCGGATCGAAGGCCTCGACCAGCTGCGTGGTGCCGCGGCCCGTATCCAGGACCAGGTCCGCCGTGGGATTCAGCGGGCCGTCACCGAGTCCCTCGACGCCGTCGAGGCCGAGGCCGAGCGGCGCGCACCGACCCGCACCGGAGACCTGCAACGGGCCGGTATCGGCACCGAGGTCGACGACGACGGCCTGGCCGGAGATGTCGGTTTCACCCGGGACGGGTTCTACGGCCTGTTCCAGGAGTTCGGCACGTCGCAGCATCCCGCGCAGCCGATGCTCGGCCCGGCCGCCGAGGCCGAACGCGCCGAGCTGCCCCGCCGCATGATCCGCCACGTCACCCGCGAACTCGGAACTTGACCAACCCGAAGGAGTCACCATGCCGGTATTCGTCGACGCGGCTGAGAACGCCGCCCTTGCCGCCATCGTCGACCTCGCCGACTATGCGAGTCTGCACAGCGCCTACTCGGCGACCGGTGCGAACGAACTGGCAGGTGGCTCGCCGGCGTACGCCCGGCAGGCCATCGCCTGGGACGCGCCCAGCGCTGGCGCTGTCTCCCTCACCGGCACCGAGTCGTTCAACGTGCCCGCGGCCAGCACGGTCGCCTGGATCGGCCTGTGGTCCGCGGTTACCACCGGCACCTTCTACGGCATGATCCCCAACGGTGGGTTTACCCCACGTGCGTTCGTGGGCGCCACCACCGACACCATCACTGCCCCCGGCCACGGCCTCACCAACGGCCAGCGCGTCGTCTTCATCGCGGCCGGCAGCACGCTTCCCACCGGACTCGCCGAGGGCACCATCTACTGGGTCATCGGGGTCTCCGGTGACACGTTCCAGGTCTCCACCACCTCCGGCGGCTCCGCGGTTGACCTCACCGCCGCAGGCTCCGGCTTCGTTCAGCGGATCGCGCCGGAGGCCTACGAGCTGCAGGGCACATTCGAGGTATCCGACATCAACATCGTCGCGGGCAGCTGACGGGCCGGGAGCTGGCATGCCCAAGTTCGCCGAGCTCGCCACCGGGTTCGCCGGCGGCCTGGGCGCTGCGTTCACCGCGAGCGGTGCCGTGGCCTGGGCATCCACCGGCTCCGGTGGGGAGGTCCGTCTCACCGAGGCCGCGGACAACAGCCAGGTCCTGCGGACCACCAACGCCTGGGACCTGACCTCCAGCCACGTCGGCTGCCTGTTCCTACCGCCGCCAACTGTCAACAGCCCCGTGTGGATCTTCCGGGTGGCGCCCAGCGCGACGGACACGGCGAACTCGATCTGGTTCAACCGGATCAACGCGACCGACCTGATGCTGGAGTTGCGGACCGACGGGGCCACTGTCACCTCGACGACGCTCACCTATTCGGCGACCGACCACCGGTACCAGCGGATCTCCGAGTCGGGCGGGACGGTCTACTGGTGGACCTCTCCGGATGGGGTGACCTGGACCGAACGGTTCTCGGTGTCAGCCCCCGCCTGGGGTTCCGGGCTGACAAGCCTGTATGCCCGCTGGTCCGGCCGCACGTTCGCGATCCCGCTGGCCCAGTACGCGGTCGTTGACGACATCAACCTGGTTCCCGGGGCGGTCGAGCCGGGCCAGGGCGCAGCGACGCTGCGGCTGACCGGCACAGTGACCGCGGCCAGCAGCCGGCGAGGGCCGTCTGGCGGCCGGCTGCTGCTGGCCGCCACCGCGACCGGCACCAAACGATCTATCGGGCAGGCCGCGGGCCGCCTCGGCACCACCGGGACTGTGGCAGCGGCACGCCGGGTCACAGCTGCCCCCACCGCACGGCTCGCCCTGGCCGCCACCACGACCGCCAGCAAACAGGTCGCTGCCAGCGTCGCTGCCAGCGCCCGGCTGGCCGGCACCACCACAGGCACCACCACCAGGGACGGGACGGCCACCGCCGGCCTGCAGCTCGCCGGCTCACCGTCCGGATCCCGGGCCGTCACCCATCCGGCCACCGGACGACTCCACCTCAGCCCGGCCACGACCGCCACAGCAGCCCGCGCAGGGCAGACCATCACCCGGACGGCCTTCACCGGAACTGCTGGCGGCACGGCAGCCCGCGCAGGCACGGCCACCACCGGGCTGATCATCTCTGGTGTGGTGGACGCGACAGCCACCAGCGCAGGGCAAGGCGCTGCCACCGGCGGGCTGGTGCTGTTCGCCACCGCAGTCGGAACGGCACGGCGTGCCGCGTCCAGCACCAGCCGTGTGCAGGCTGGCGGACAGGCCGCGGCAGGTAAGACGGCAACCGGGCAGGGCGCCTCCCTTCTGCCGGTCTGGGCGGCGGGCAGCGGGCAGCATCATGCCACCCGGGCCGTAGCCGGCCGCCTCACCATCTGCGGCACGGCGACCGCTACCCGGACGGCAGGCGGCCAGGCCACCGGTGCACTCACGGCCACGGCGGCTGCCACCGGGACCCGGCGGGCGCTGGCGGCCGCCGCCGGCCAGCTGCTCCTCGCTGGCACCAGCGCCGGTGACCGGGCACTCGAACTCGATGGCTCCGCTGCCGGCCGGCTGCTGCTGTTCGCTACCGCCTCCGGGGCGCGGCGTACGACCGGGCAGGCCGCAGCCCAGCTGACCGTCACCGGCCGAGTCCGGCCGCCTCGCCGCCGGCCGGTCGCGGCGGCCGGACTCGGCCCGGTGCAGGCCGCCGTCTACGAGCTGCTGACCGCGGACCCGGTGCTGATGGGAGACCTACCGCCGTGATCACCGGTGTGTACGACTACGTGCCTGAGACCGCGGACCGGCCGTACGTGACTCTCGGCGAGGCCACCGAGGTGCCCGACAACGTCCACGGCGGGTTCGGCCGACAGACCGTGATCACGCTGCACGTGTGGACCACCGCTCGCGGCTACGCCCAGGGCAGCCAGATCGCTGACCGGCTCATCGCGCTGCTGGACCACCAGCCGCTGGCCATCGCAGGCCGCCGCTGGATCTCCACCCGGTACGAGTTCGGCCAGGCGCTGCCCGACCCGGACCCGCGGATCCGCCACCACCTGCTCCGGTTCCGCATCACCACCGCACTTCTCCAGGAGGTCTGAATGGGCGGCATGGACGGCTTCGGCACCCAGCTGCGCCGAGGCAACGGCGTCACGCCGATCGAAACGTTCACGACGATTGCGTTCGTCACCAACATCTCCGGCCCGTCGATGGAACGCGAGACGCTCGATATGACCTCCCACGGGTCGCCGGAGCAGTGGCGCGAGTTCATTGGCGGGATCAAAGACGGCGGTGAAATCAGCATCGACATGAACTACGACATCGGTGAGGCGACCCACAACGAGCTCCATGAGGACTTCGACGACGACGGGCCACGGAACTACCAGATCGTGTTCCCCGACGACGTGGAAACCGCTTGGGAGGTGCAGCTGGTCCTCACCGGCATGGAGCCGGAATACCCGCACGACGACAAGATGGCCTGCAGCGCGACCTGGAAGGTCAGCGGCAAGCCGAACCTCACCGCACTCGGGAGCTAGCTGACCATGACCCTGCTGACCCGCGACTCCATCCTCACCGCGGACGACCGGAAGACCGTAGACGTCGAGTGCCCGGAATGGGGTGGCACCGTCCGCCTGCGCTCCATCTCCGGCGCGCAGCGCGACTCGTTCGAACAGTCCTGCCTGGTGCAGAAGGGCAAGACTCGCCAGGTCAACATGCGCAACGCCCGCGCCAAGCTGATCATCCTGTGCGCGGTCGACGAGACCGGCGGCCGCATGTTCTCCGACGGAGACCTGTCTGCCCTCAGCCGGAAGAACGCCAAGCCGCTCGACCGTCTGTTCGAGGAGGCGCAGAAGCTCTGCGGCCTGTCCGACGACGACATGGGTGAGCTGGTCGAGGATTTCGAGAAAACTCAGGACGAGGATTCCATCACCGACTAGCCCTCGCCCTGGGAGGCATGACCGTCGGCGAGCTCCTCGCCCGTATCGACTCCCGCGAACTCACCGCCTGGGCCGCCTACGAACAGGTACACGGCCCCCTCGGCCCCCTCCGCGGCGACTACCACGCAGCGCTCATCGCCGCCACCATCACCAACATGCTCGCCGGGAAGAAAGCCGGCCGGAAGAAACTCAACGACTTCCTCCTGGAATGGGACCGGAAACCCCAGACCTGGGAAGAGCAGCTCGCTCTCGTCCGGGCGATGAACCGCCGCCTCGGTGGCACCGACACAACTGAACAGGGGAGGCGCGCGGCAGATGGCCACGACCAGTCGCCTCGCGACTCTGCTGGTCCGGATCCAGGGCGACGCCGACGGGCTGGAAGGCGAGCTCGACGGGGGCCTGGCCCGAGCTGAGTCCAGCGTCCAGCGGGCGGGCGACCGGATCCGTACCGCCTCGTCCGCCATCGGCGCCGGTGTGGGGGCCGGGCTGGCCGCCGGCATCACCCAGAGCCTGGAAACCGAGGCTGCCGGCGACAAGCTCGCCGCCCAGCTCGGCGCCTCCGGGGACCGTGCCGCCGAGCTCGGCCGGATCCAGGGCGACGTGTACGCCTCCGGGTGGGGGGACAGCCTCGACACGGTCGGCGTCGCGATCAAAGGCGTCCAGCAGAACATCGGTGATCTCGGCGAGGGGGCCGAGGGCGGACTGGAAGGCATCGCGTCCAAAGCCCTCATGGTCTCCGAAACCTTCGATCAGGACCTCAGCATGACCACCGCCGCGGTCGGGAACCTGCTGCGTAACGGCCTGGCCGACGACGCCGACGAGGCCTTCGACATCATCACCGCCGGCCTGCAGGGCTCCGGCGACAAAGCCGGCGACCTGCTGGAGACCTTCAACGAATACGCGCCACTGTTCGCGCGCGTAGGCGTCGATGGCCAGACCATGACCGGCCTCATCTCTCAAGGCCTGCAGGGCGGAGCCCGTGACGCCGATCAGGTCGCCGACGCGATCGGCATTTTCGGTGAGACCGCACTCAAGGGTGGCACCGCGGTCGAGGAGGCGTTCTCCTCGATCGGCCTGAACGCCGACGAGATGTCCGCGAAGATCGGTCAAGGTGGTCCGGCAGCGCAGCAGGCCCTGCAGATGACGATGGATGCGCTGCGCGGAACGTCCGACCAGCAAACGAAACTGAACGCGGCCGCCGCACTGTTCGGTGACCCGGCTAACACCCTCGGCGCCGCACTGTATGCGCTCGATCCAGCAACTGCCGCAGCGTCCGCCGGCATGGATAACATCGCCGGCCGCACGGACGCCGCCATGACCACCATCAGCGACAGCCCGGCCGCCGCCCTGGAAACCTTCAAACGCATCTCCATGCAGAAGCTGGGCGAAATCGCCGGCGGCTTCGTCACCTTCGGGATGGCGAACCAGGGGGTGCTGCAGCCCCTGCTGATCGCGCTGGGAGTGCTCGCCGGGGCGATCCTCGCGGCGCGGGTGGGTATGGCTGCCTGGACGGCTGTGCAGACTGCCTGGCGGGTGGCGACCGCTGTCGGGACGGCCGCCCAGTGGGCTTTCAACGCGGCGATGTCCGCCAACCCGCTGACGCTCGTGGCGCTTTTGGTGGTCGCTTTAACGGCCGGAATTGTCGCTCTTTACATGAAATCCGAAACGGCGCGCACCATTATCAATGGCGCGTTTTCGGGTATCTGGTCAGCGATGCAGTTTGTCTACAATTGGGTGCGGGATAACTGGCCGCTTTTGCTGGGCATTTTGACCGGGCCTATTGGTATGGCGGTTTTGGCTGTCTGAACCGCCCCGGGTTCCATAGAGCGCCGGATGCTTACACTTCGGCGACTATATCAGCTTCGCTCTTAAGGTAGAAGAGGGATTCAAACTCGGCTGGTGGCATGTTTCCGCATCCGCCGTGGATCCGCCGGTTGTTGTACCAGTCGACCCACTCGAACGTCGCGAGCTCGAGATCGTCCGCGGTGCGCCACGGCCCCTTGCGGTGGACAAGCTCCGTCTTGTACAGTCCGTTCACCGACTCGGCGAGCGCGTTATCGTACGAATCTCCGACACTGCCGACCGACGGTTTCGCTCCGGCTTCGACGAGCCGGTCGGTGTAGCGGATAGACGTATACTGCGACCCCCTGTCGGAGTGACACACAAGGCCGTCCAGCGGCTGCTCTTTCCGGCCCCAAATCGCCATCTCCAGCGCATCGAGAGGAAGATCCGTGCGCATGGTGGTGTCGAGCCGCCACCCGACAATCTTCCGGGAATACACGTCGATCACGAACGCCACATACACCATGCCCGCCCACGTCGGAACATAGGTGAAGTCGGCAACCCACAGCGCGTTCGGCCGGTCCGCCGTGAACTGCCGGTCCACCAGGTCCGCCGGCCTCGGCGCGGCAGGGTCGGCACGGGTCGTACGGGGCCTGGCCCCGCCACGCAGCGCCCCGGTCAGCCCGGCGGCCCGCATCAGGCGCTCGACCGTGCACCGGGCCACCGTGATCCCCTCTCGGTTCAGTACCCGCCACACTTTCCGCGCGCCGTACACCTCGTAGTTCTCCTTCCACACCCGGGTGATCTCGACGAGGAGTTCGGCATCGCGCAGCGAACGCGCCGACGGCGGCCGCTTCTTCGCGGCGTAGTACGACGACGGGGCGACCTGCAGCACATCGCAGATCGGCTCGACCCCACCGAGGTCTTCCTTATGCTGGTCGATGAACGCGACTACCGCGGCAGTCGCGGGTCGAGCTCCCGCGCAAAGAAAACCGACGCCGCTTTCAGGATCTCGTTCGCGCGCTTCAACTCGCGATTCTCACGTTCCAACTTGGCGATACGCGCCGCATCCGGCGTGGTCGTCCCCGGACGAGTACCCTGATCGACCTCCGCCTGGTTCACCCACACCCGCAACGTCGCCGGATGCACATCCAGCCGCTTCGCGACTGTCGAGATCGCATGCGATGCGTCCTCGGGCTGCTCACGGCGGATCTGCAGCACGAGCCGAACGGAACGTTCACGGAGCTCGTCGGGGTACTTCCTGGGAGCGGGCACGACTCGATCCTCTCAAACGGACCGGTCTCCACCGAACCCGGGGCGGTTCAGTCGTCAAACACTGGGATTCTATCCGGAATGGGGCGTCGGCTGCGCTCGGCTGGGTGCGTGACAACTGGCCTTTGCTGCTGAGCATCCTGACTGGGCCGATAGGCGCGGCGGTGATCCAGATCGTCACCCACTGGGATTCGATCAAGAACAAGGGCGTTGAGATCCTCAACTGGTTCAAGGGCCTGCCGGGGGAGCTGACCTCGGCGCTCTCCTCTATCGGACAGATCATCTACGCGCCGTTCAAGGAGGCGTTCAACGGCGTGGCCCGTGCCTGGAACCGCAGCGTGGGCTCCGTGGGATTCAGCGTGCCTGGCTGGGTGCCTGGCCTCGGTGGGAAGGGCTGGTCGATCCCGGACATCCCGCTGCTCGCTGCCGGCGGGGTCCTGCGCCAGGGCGGCGCCGCGGTCGTCGGCGACGCAGGGCCCGAGCTGCTGGACTTCCCCGCAGGGGCCAGGGTCACCCCGCTACCCCGCGGCGTGTCCGGGGGAGCGGCTGGCGGGCAGCAGCGGGTGGTGCTCGACGTGACCGGCGCCGACGAGGAGTTCAAGAAGCTCCTCCGGAAGATGGTCAAGGTCGATGGCCGCGGCAGCGTCCAGACCGCGTTTGGGGCCGGCTGATGGCTCCCAGGTCGCGCGTCCAGATGCGGTTCGGTGATGCCTGGACGGAGGTCGACGACGATGTCCTCGTCCGTAACCCGATCTCCATCAGGCACGGCCAGGCCGACGAGGCGCCGCGGGCCGATGTCGCGACGGCCTCGTTCAGCCTGAACAACCGCCTCGGCCAGTACAGCCCCCGCAACCCGTACAGCCCGTACTACGGGCTGCTCGGTCGCAACACCCCGGTGCGGATCGGGGTGCAGGCCGGCCCGGTCCATCTCGACCTGGACGAGCCTGACGGGCGCATCACCACCCCCGCCGACCCGTCGCTGAACATCGCCGGCGACATCGACATCCGCGTCGACCTCGCCGGTGACGGTGCGGCCCGCGGCGGCTGGATGACCCTCGCGGCCCGCTGGGACCGCACCACCGACCAGCGGTCCTGGCTTCTCAACGTGGCCGCAGACGGGCGCCTGGTCTTCGAGTGGACAACCGACGGCACGCTGAGCACCTACCTCACGGCCACCGCCCGCGTTCCCTGCTGGGATCTGTTCCGCGACTGCCGGACGGCCGTCCGCGTCACGATGGACGTCGATCACGGTGGCGGTGGGCGCACCATCAATTTCTTCCAGGGTGCGAGTGTGAACGGTCCCTGGGACATCGTCGACACGGTGGTGCAGGCCGGCACCACCAGCATCTACGCCTCTGGCGCAGCCCCGGTCGATCTCGGCGTCCCGTCCGGGCTGGAGCAGGCTGGACCGTGCCGGGTGTACGGCGCGCAGATCCGCAACAGCATCGGCGGAACCATCGTCGCCAACCCCGACCTCACCGCCCAGGCGCCGGGTGTGGCGTCGTTCGTGGACTCGGCTGGGCGCACGTGGACGGTCGCCGGCGCGGCGGAGATCACCGGCTTCCGGACCCGGTTCGCTGGCGAGGTGGCGTCCTGGCCGGCCAGCTGGGATGTGTCCGGCCGCGACGTCACCGTGGCGGTGCAGGCCGCCGGGATCCGCCGCCGTCTCGGCCAGGGCGCCAGCCCGCTGCAGTCCACCCTGCGCCGCCGGCTCATGGGCGGCAGCAGGTTGCCGTGCGCCTACTGGCCCTGCGAGGACGGGGCCGACGCTCTCTACGCCGCCAGCCCGCTCCCTGGCTGCGGTCCGCTGGTGACGGAGGGCTGGACGTTCGCTGGCGGAGGCTCGCCGGCAGGGTCCGCGCCGCTGCCTGTGATCGACACCCCCTCCTCCGCAGTCGGCCTGGTCCCCGCCTACCGGGGCACCGGCGAGTGGCGGGTCGAGATGGTCATCACCGCCACGGACCTGCCCACCAGCGGCGTCGAGCCGCTGATGAACATCCTCACCACCGGTACCGTCACCCGACACCGGATCTACCTCGGCGGCTCCCCGACGGACATCACTCTCACGGGGTATAACGCGGCCGGGGGCGTGGTCTACGGCCCGATCACCTACCTGATGGGGAGCACCGTCACCCCGTACACCTGGGGCCGGTTCGCGCTGCTGGGCCGTCAGGTCGGCGGCAACGTGGAGATCACCGCCATGTGGACCACGATCGGTGGCGGCCTCGGATTGTTCTCTGCCACTCCGTACGCGGGCAGCGTGGGGGTGGTCACCAGCTGGCAGTGCACCCCCGGCGCCGGCTACCAGGGCCTGCAGATCGGTCAGGTCACCATCTGGGACGACGCCGACACTGACCTGTACGCCTCCGCGGACCATGCGTTCCGCGCCGAGACGGTGGCGTCGAGGCTCTTCCGAGTCACTAGCGAGGAAGGCGTACCGGTGGCCGTCGCTGGCGGTCTGGACACCCCCGGCGCGCTGGGTTCACAGCCGATCGCGTCCCTCTTGGACGTGATCGGCGAAGCGGCCGATGTGGACGGCGGGCAGCTGCACGACCGGCGAGCCACCCTCGGCATCCGCCTCCGCGGCCGCCGCACCGTCTACAACCAGGACCCGGCCCTGGTCCTCGACTACGCCGCGGGCGACGTCGCGCCCTACCTGGAACCGGTGGACGACGACCAGGCCACCGTGAACGACGTCGCTGTTGTCCGCAAGGGCGGCGCCTCCGCCCGCCGCGTGCTGGAAACCGGCGCCCTGTCCGTGCAGCCACCCCCCCTGGGAGTCGGCCGCTACGACACGTCGCTCACCCTCAACCTGGCGCAGGACGCCCTGGCCGAGCAGCACGCCGCCCACCGCCTCGCCCTCGGCACCGTCGACGAAGCCCGCTACCCCACCGTGCGCGTCGACCTGCTCGCCAGCCCCCACCTCGTCGCCGAGGTCCTCGAGCTCGGCCCGCTGGACCGCATGCTGCTGATCAACCCGCCGCCACACATCCCCCCCGACGACATCGACCTGATCGTCCGCGGCTACACCGAAACGATCAACGTTGCTCGGTGGGATGTGGAGCTGAACTGCACCCCCGGCTCACCCTGGCAGGTCGGCACCTGGGGCGACCCGGACTCCCGGGCTGACACCAGCGGATCCGCCCTCGCCCAGGCCGTCGCCCAGACCGGCACCCAGCTCGTCGTCGCCACTCAGCTCGACCCCGACCACGACCGCCGGCCCTGGGTGCCCTCCGCCGGCCCAGACGCGCAGACCAGCCAGCACCCGTTCGACGTACGGGTCGGCGCTGAGGTCGTCCGGGTCACCGCTGTGGACAGCTGGGCCCGGGACGCCTTCGGGCGCACCAGCTCGGCCGGGTGGGGCAACGCTGATGTGGGCGGTGCCTGGCAGGAGGTCAACGGCCTGTCCACGGACCGGACCGTCGGTGCCGGTGCCGGCACGATCACCCTCACCACGCCCGCGGACCTGCAGCGCCAGCAGACCCTCCTCGGCGACATCGCCGACGTCGAACTCTCCGTCCGGCTTTCCCTCGGCCAGACCTCGACCGGAACCGCGATCCTGCCCGCGGTACTGCTGCGCCACATCGGTGTGAACGACTTCTACCGGGTGCGGGTGCACGCCGAGACCGGCGGCACGCTCGGCCTGTCCGCGACCCGCACCACCACACAGATCGGATCCGCGGTCGCCACCGGCCTGGCCTACAGCCCCGGAGCCGTGTTCGGTCTGCGGGTTCGCCTGGTCGGACACCAGATCCTCGCCCGCATCTGGCCGGTCGCCAACGCCGAGCCTGGCTGGTGGCAGCTCGACGAGACCGTTACCACCTTGACGATCCCCGCCGGCCGTGTCGGCCTCGTCGCTTCCTGTTTCGCAGGCAACACCAACGTCAACCCGATGATCACTTTCGACAACTTCCAGGTGACCTCCGTGCAGCGGCTGACCGTCACCCGCGCCATCAACACCGTCTCCCGCGCCTGGCCGGCCGGCACCCCTGTCCGCCTCGCCCGCCCCACGCGCATCGCCCTGTGACCGGAGGCCGCCCACGTGACGCAGCCGCTCCCCCCGAACTTCTACGCCGGATCGATCATCGACGCGGACGACCTGCAGGGCATCGCTGGCGGGCCCGGGCGCACCCCCTACATCCCATCCCTGACCAACATCAGCATCGGGAACGGTACGCGGGCCGGCTGGTACCGCTGGCTCAACAGCGGCCTCATCAAAGTCCTCGCCCAGGTCGTCTGGGGAAGCACCACCACGGTCGGCGGAGTGATCGAGATCGGCCTGCCCTCCGGCGTCACGCTCGACGTCACCATCCCGCAGCTGGGACTCGCGCTCGCGACGGACAGCAGCCCATTCACCCGCAACGAGGGGCTCACCATCATGTCCGCGACGACCTTCAGCCGCGTCATCTTCGGCTCGACAAACAACACCGGAGCGAACGCGACGTACCCATGGACCTGGGGCGACAACGACGCACTGATCGTCTCCGGTGAATTCCACGTCGTCTGACGGCCCGATAGCAGCGCCACCGCACAACATCAGATGAGGGGACATGCGCCGATGGTCGACGCCAGCAGCCGCGGGGGTGCGCGACTGGATCTCGTTTCTCGCCGGCCTCGCCGGAGTGGCCCACGAGACCCTGGCCCGCGAGGTCGACCGGCCCGCCCTGCTGCTGCTGTTCGCGGCCCTCATGGGGCTGCCCTTCGCACTCCAGGCCGACCAGGCCCAGCGGGAGCATGCACCCGAGCCGCCGGCGCCGCCGGCCGAGCCGCCACCCGGCCCGCCGGATGGGCCCGGCGACGCTGGCCCACCACCCTCTCCTACATCGCGGCCGCGGCCGCCCTGATCCTCCTGGTGGCGCTGTGCCCATGACCCCGGCCCGGCTCGCCCGCTGGGCGCTGACCCTGCTGCTCATCGGCCTGGCGGCCTGGTACGTCCGAGGCAACGAGAGCGCGCTCGAGCAGCTGCGGCGCGAGGTCCGCGCCGACTGCGCCTACAAACGCGACGTCACAGGCGTCCCGGCTCGGCTCCCAGAGTCCACCGGGCCAGTCACCCTGACCCTGGCCTGGGACGCGCACGACGCCTACCTCGCGAAGGGCTGCGTCGACGAGCTCGGCCCGCTCGCTCCACCCCCGCTACCGCGGCCCCCGGTCGAGCGCGAGTAGCCGTGGGCGTCTGGGATGAGGTCCGCGACGGCGTGCCCTGCCGCGAGATCGACCGGGCCACCTGGACCGACCGTCACACCAGTGCCGGCGACCCGCCGCCGGCGTGGATGGGCCCGGCCGGCCGCCGACCCGCAGAGCAGGCCGCGGACCGGCTCCGCTACGCCGCGCTCCTCATCGCCCTGGCGCTCGTCGCCGGCGGCACCTGCGTCCTGTCTTTGGGAGGTCTGCAGTGACAGCCCGGCCCACCCGCTACCCGGGCGCCCGCTGGCGACCGATCCCGATCAACCACTCCGACGGCGGGATGGCCACGCAGACCCGCGGCCTGATCCCGCACGTCCAGATGGGCACCGCGCCGCTGTTCGGCTGGTTCTCCGACCCGGCGTCCGGCGTGAGCTCGCATCTGTGGCTCGGCCGCGACGGCGAGATGGACCAGTACGTCGCGCTCGACGACAAAGCCTGGGCACAGGGGGCCGGCAACGCGCACTGGGTCAGCTGTGAGTGCGCCGGCCGGGACACCGACGACTACACCCCGATCCAGGTCCAGCGGCTCGGCGAACTGTTCGCGTGGGGCATCCGTGAGTTCGGCTGGCGGCCGCAGATCACCGACTCGACCACCGGCTACGGCCTCGGCACCCACCGCATGGGCGGCGCCGCGTGGGGTGGCCACAGCTGCCCGGGAAACATCCGCGCGAACCGCCGCGGCGACATCCTCGCCGTCGCCCTCGGACGGTCTACCCCACCCTCACCCGCGCTCCCGGAGGATGACGTGCCACTGACCGAGGACGATCTCACCCGCGCCTCCGCCCGGTTCCGCAAGGACCTGTGGGACGACGTCAAGAAGGCCGAGACCGAGAAAGAGAAGATCAACCAGGGGTCCGCCGGACAGACCATCGGATCCGCCTACCTCAAGGCCGGCAACCTGCAGGACCGACTCTCCCGGGTCGAGGCCTACCTGGCCGGGCCGTTCGCGGCCTGGACCGCGTCCCAGGAGATCTCACTACGAGAGATCCGCGAGCTCGTCGCCGGCGGCACGGCCGCGGACCCCGGCGTCACCGCCACGGTGCTCGAGCGCCTGGACCAGGCCATCGCCGCGTTCACCGCTCCCCGCGCGTACACCCTCACCCCGACAGGAGACCCTCATGCGTAACGTCCTGGCGCGTATCGCCGCCGCGGCCCGCGACCTCGGCGAGCGTGCCGCCCGCGCGGCGCTGGCCTCGTTCGGCAGCGCGCTGACCGCCATCGTGGCCGCGGCCGCCATCGGCGACATCTCCACCGCCCGACTCCTGCTCTCCGCCGCAGCCGGCGCGGCCGCCGGCGCGGCCCTCGAGACCGTGCTCGGCGTACTCGGCGCGAACCGCGGGGCGGTCGGCAGTGCCAGCCTGGACCCGACCAACCCGGGGCCCGCCGGGTAGGCACCCGCCAGGTCCGACGAGCGCACGGCCCACCCACCCTCAGGGCGGGTGGGCCGTCTTCTTTGTGTCCGGATGCTCAGCTGGACCGCGTCCAGCTGGAGCAGTCCAAGATCGAAGTAGATCAGATCGCTCGACCTGCTGTCCCACAGTGCATGGCATGTGACATCATCGGTTGGTGACTGACGCGCTCCCGGACGGTGTTACTCTCCCGATCCTATGGACAGAGATCGATACACTGCCTGTATTCGCGGCAAATCAGTTTCTGGCTAGTGTTGCGCCAGGGCCCAACGGCGTACCAGAGGAGATCATTCTTTCCATCGGCTACACTGCTCCACCGCCCGTGCTGGGTACTCCCGAAGAGCAGAGAGCCGCTTTGCGGGCTATCGGTGCCGTGTCGGTGAAAGGGGTCAGCCGGGTGAGCGTGAGCCGGAGTCGACTCGGCGAGCTAATTGATCTACTGCAAGGAACGGCCGAGAAATTCGACGCTTCAGCGAGGAAGTCTAGGTCGTGACGGGGTCGATTGCGAATCAGGTCGTCGAAGTCTCGCTGAATCGCACTAGTGCCGCTAGAATCGTTTCTCACCCGACTTCCGGCCTTGCTGCGTCTACATCGCTTCCACGTGGACGTTCTGCGGCTTTTTCTGATACGTATTACTTTGCTGGCCGCATCCCCGGACTTTTTCTTGCGGCGAAGGTCAGTGCATCCGACGGGTACTTCTACTTTGTGGAATCAGTCACTGGTATCCACGGCGCAGGGGAGTCTCTGGAGGCTGCGGCGGAGGATTTTCGGAACGCGCTTACTGATCACTATGACTTCCTCTCAAGTTGCGAGAATCTATCGCCCGCTCTCGCGGCGCAGCTCGAGTACCTTCGCAGACACTACGGTGGCGTTTAATTGGCAATCCGCAAAGCCTCGGATGTGCGATCGGCTCTACATGCCAAGGGGATGACATCGGAAGACAGTCATCACGTAATGTTCCACAAGGAGATCGATGGCGTCACCACGATCGTCACTAGGATATCTCATGGGCAAAAGGAGATCACCGATGGTCTGGCGAAGCTCATGGGTAGTCAATGTTACCTGCGACTACGTGAATTTTGGGATTTAGTGGACTGTCCGCTATCCGAGCAAGAATGGGAAAGAATTGTAAGAGAAAGGTCGGTTGGCGGTAGGAATCCCTTCCTGGGTCGCTGATCTCACCCGGTGTCGAGCCACACTGCCGTCCTTGGTGAGCCGCGCGGCCGACCGCACACGGCCCGGCCACCCCACACGTGCGGGCGGGATGGCCGGGCCGGTTTTGTCATGCCCGGAGCCGGCCGGTCAGCTGACGATGCGCCGCAACGCCGCGAGCTCGTCCGGGGTGCCGTCGACCTTGCCGCGCTCGACGACCGCGGTCAGCCACTCACGGTCGACGTGCAGCTGCAGCTCACTGAGCCCTTCATAGTCCGTGAGCAGAAACCAGGGACTCAGGCGGCCGTACGCCGCCTCCCGCAGCCACAGCCCCCCAAGCTCGGAGACGAGCGCGCCGGCGAACCGCGCCCGGGAGGCCGGATCGTCGTCCGCCCACTCGCGCAGCGCGATCCGCAGCGTAGCGACCGCAGCCGCTGCCCGATCCGCACGCCGCGCCGCCCGGCGCTGACGCCACCGGTCCAGGCGCATCACTGCCGCCCCCGTCCCTGACGGCCGCGCCCACCGGTCGCGCGTGCACTCGGAGGCGGTTCCTGGTCGCCGTCCGGCGGCTGCTCGTCGGTGGCGGCGGTGATGCTGGCCCAGGCGGACGCCCGGGCCTGCTCGGCGACCTCCCGTGCAGCGTCAGCCCGGGCCGCACGGCTGACCGCATCCCGGGTCTCGGCGCGCGCCGCCTCGAGAAGCTCGGTCGCCTGGTCGGCTCGCTGCTGCTGTGCGGCCGCGGTCTCGCGCGCCGAGGCCAGAAGCTGCTCGGTCCCCTCCGCGCGGACGGCCGCGAGCTCGGCGGCCTGGCGCGCAGCGGCAGCATCCGTGCGGGCCTCGACCAGCGCCTGGTCAGCGTCCATCCGCGCGGCGTGCGCCTCGTCGCGGCCGGCCTCCGCGCGCTCGGCACGCTCGAGGGCCCGGGCGAGATCGCCACGCAGGCGCTCAGCCTCGACCTCCATGGCCTGCGCTCGGGTAGTCGCCTGCTCGGCGGTACGCTCAGCCGCGGTGCGGGCGGTCTCCGCCGCCGTGGCGTCAGCCTCCGCGACGGCGGCCCGCCGCTCGGCGTCGACGGCGCGCTCGCCGGCGGCCTGGGCCAGGCCGGCATGCCGTGTGGCCTCCGCGACCGCGACGGCGGTCTCGCTGCGGGCCTCGGCCGCGTCGGCCTGCGCCCGCTCGAGCTCGGTCCCCATCGCCTCCGCCGCCTCATCCGCGGTGATCCGCGCGGACGACTCGGCCGCCAGGCGCGTCTCGGCGTCGGCCACCGTGCGCAGCGCCTCCGCCCGGACCGCCGCGAGCTCGGCCGCCACGGCCTCCGGATCGGTCGCCGTCGCCAGCAGCTCCCGCGCAGCGCCCGCCGCCGCCTCGAACTCGGCCAGCAGCTCGCCCAGGCGCCCAACGGTCTCCCGCAGGGTCGCGCCCGCCAGGCTCGCTGGCCGGTCGGCCGACGCCGCAGGCTCCGCACCACCCTTACGTGCCCGGCGCGCACGGAACGCCGTCTGCGCCGTGTGGGCCGCGTTGACGCAGTACCGGGGGGCCGGCCCGCCCGTCGCCGGGGCGGGGGCGGTGGCCTCACCGCACCCCGGATACGCGCAACGCCCGTTCGTTCGTTCGTCCGCCGCGTCCGTTCGTTCGTTCGTCAGGGACGGATGAATGGATGTGGCGCGGTCTCCGGCTGGCGCGCTCATGCCAGGCCGCCGATCTGAGTCTCAGTCTGTGTGCGGTGAGATAGCTCACGTGCTCGCGTCGAGGGTGCGAGGGTGGACATCGGGTCTCCGGCAGTCAGGCGCCCGCGTGGGCGCTCTCGATGCCGTCGAGTGGGGAGCGATTAATTCGACCCCGGATGGATCGGCGCGACCTGCGACAATGCAGGTCAGGTCACCGTTCGGGGTGAAATATCTTACAAGCGAGTGGTCGCAGGTTCGATCCCTGCCGCGCCCACGCGCTGGCTCCGCATGCTTGTCGATCTTTGGATCGCCTGCGGCACAGCCGTAATACTGGCCGGGGGGACGTCCCCCCGAGCCCCCCGACGGGGCGCCTGTGGCGCCTCTGTGGCCCAGGAAATTGGCCGTTTGTAGCAACACCTGTAGCAACGCGCACGGTGGCCGCCCGTCGGGGGAGTCACTGATCAGTTGCCGATCAGGTGATCGTCGAGTCGGGCCAGGGCGGTGCGCTTCTCGGCCATCAAGCAGCGGTGCGGGCCGCGCCGCGCGACCGGCTGCGCGCGGCTTGGCGGCCGTGCTCGCCGGGCCCGTCGCACCCCGCACCGCGTGGACCATCCGAGACATCCGACGAGGGGCGCCGGTTGTCAGCGTGGGGTGAACCAGCCGGGGCACGGGCAGGGTGCTGTGGGCGTTCGTCGCGCACGCCGGTGGGCAGCCGAAAACGAGCAGAGGGCACGCCATCCGACAGCCCGCTCACCAGTGCCAGGGCGCTTCGCTCCCCGGGCAGCCTTCTCGCGGCTACCAGCGGCGAGACTGCCTGTGGTCACCCATCGAAAGCCGTTTTGAGCGGATTCAGGCTTCCCGCGGATGGTGAGGACGCTCGGGGCCTTCCCCGACAGCTCGTCGAGGTTGTGCGACTGTGGGGTGATGGGGAACCGGAAGCCGCGGAACCGGGTGCTTGGTGACCGCCTGTGGGATGACGCGGGGCGGGAATGGCGCCGTGTCGCCGGCCAGTGGGCCGATGTCGCCGAGGTGGAACGGCGCCTTGCCGATGCGCGCGTTGTCCTGCTCCACGGCTTCGGTCGCCCCTTGCAGTGGCTCACTCCCAACACCGCGACGCATCGTTGGGAGCAGATGCGGCCCCATTTCGAGGTTCCAGGTCAATACGGCGCGAGGAGCGACGACCACGACCTCACCTATGCGGCTGTGGTATGGCGCCGTGGTGACGAGCAGCTTCTGGGCTTCGAGGCGTTCTGCTGAGGGTCGACCCACGGGAACGTCCGGCAGCCAGCTTGGCAGCCAAGCCGGCGGACGACTACGGACGAGCGTGGACGTCCATGGAACCTGGACCGCATACCACCTGCACAAGTGGACGTCAGCGAACGTCCACGGACGAACCATCGATGATCTCTTAATCCGCAGATCTGGCATCCGGCTCACGGTCACACCCCGTCGCAGCGTTCCGCTCCACACCAGGTTGTCGCAGCCTCCGGAAAACTGACCCCCTGGGGGGCCGCGAAAGTTGACCCCCTGCTGAGGTAGGAGGGGTGCTGAAGGTGGAGGACTGGGCGGAGATCCGCCGGTTGCATCGGGCTGAGGGTGTAC
>NZ_JBFLUG010000129.1:0-20733 GCF_041008525.1 Parafrankia sp. FMc2
AGGCCTACGACCAGCCGGAACTGCGGTGTTTCCTGCGCCGGCGTGGTATCGCGGTGCGGATCGCCCGTCGCGGTGTGGACAGTACCGAACGCCTTGGCCGGTACCGGTGGAAAGTCGAGAGAACTCTCGCCTGGCTCGGTGGCTACCGTCGTCTGACTCTGCGTTACGAACGCAACGGCCGCAACTTCCTCGGGTTCCTCTGCCTCGCCGCCGCGATCACCTGCTGGAAGAAACTCCCGCACCCGACATGAGACACGCTCTTAGTAGCGATGGGCTCAGCAGCGATGGGAGGCCGGTAGCTATGGGACTTGTCAGCGACGAGATGCGTGCCGGGGTCGGTTCGGTCATCGACTGGGAGGTCTCCTTCCCCGTCGCGGCCTCCGACATCCGACGCTGGATGATCGCGATCTACTACCCCGACCCGCCGCCGCGCCGCTTCTGGGACGAGACGACGGCGCCCGGCGGGATTGTCGCGCCCGAGGAGTTCAACCCCTTCGCCTGGATGGTCGCCGAGCGGCGGAAACCGGTCATCGCACCGCTGGCGCGCGACACCGACTGGATCGAGAAGTTCATCGGCATCACAGGCCCCGGGCTCCGCAACCAGATCAACGGCGGGACCGAGGCCACCTACGGCGTCCCGATGCGCCCCGGCGACGTGATCCGCTCCGAGACCCGGTTGGTCGACTACCAGGAGAAGACCGGCCGGATGGGACCGATGCTCATCTCGGTCACCGAGGCCGTGTGGACCAACCAGGTCGGCGAGAGGGTCCGGGTAGAGCGCCAGACCGCCATCCGCTACTGACCGCGCAGCCGACTGACCTGGCGAGTGCGCACCTGGCGCGTACGGACTGCGCGAGTATTGACCGCGGGGCTGCTGTCTACGCGGCGAGGGGAGACGAGCATGGAGCTGAAGGTGGGCCACGAGCTGGCCGCCGGGCCTCGGTGCACCGGCTTTGCCGAGTGGAACCGCTACGCCGCCGTGAACGACGAGTTCGTGCCCATCCACATGGATGACGAGGAGGGGCGCAGGGCCGGGTACCCGGGCGCGATCATGATGGGCCGCCTGCAGTGGTCCTACGTGCACCGGCTCCTGCGGGAGTGGCTGCCCCCGCAAGGCCGAATCGTGTCGGTGGCGCTGCGGTTCCGGGAGCCGACCCTCCGCGGTGCGCTGTTCGACGTGAAAGCGCGCGTCATCGCCGTCCGAACAGAGGCCGACGAACACCACGCCGACCTCGAGGTCTGGGCAGAAGACGAAACCGGCAAAGTGCTGGCCCCCGGCACCGCGACGGTCGCGGTACCGGCCTAGCCCTCCGTCTTCAGCCCCGCGTCCCTACTCCTCCCGCCGCGATTGCATGTCGTTACATGAGGCTGGCGGCCTCTGGACGCGTCGGAACGACATGCAATCCCAGCGGGATGATCACCCATCCGTCAGCGGTAGCCGACGCCCATCACCGAGTACATCGGTTCGCCGACTACCACCGCTCCCGAGCTGATCAGGTGCTCGATCTCGGCCTCGGACAGGCCTGCTTCGGCGAGAAGTTCCCGGGAGTGTTCGCCGTGCCCGGTCGCCTTCATCACGGGATGGGGCGCGTGGCCGCTGACCTCGGCTAGGCGGTGCGGCAGCAAGGTCGAGTTGCCGTCTGGCCAGACCAACTCGACCACGTGCCCGTCATCGACTAGCTCGGGGTCGCCGACCACCTCCGTGAAGTCGCGGGCCCGGACGGCGGCCCCGCCCGCGGCGCTCACGATCGCGACCACCTTCTCCGAGGTGAGGGCGCCGATGGACGCGGTGAGCTGATCGACCAGCTCCGCCTCGGTGAGTTCGGCCGCCTCGGTGGCGTCCGTCGACCTGGCCGCGTCGGTCGACCCGGTGGCGTCGGCTAGCCTGGCCAACCCGGCGGCGACGGCCTGGTCGAAGTCGCGGAGGTGCACCCGGACCCAGCCGTCGGCGCATGCGTAGAAGCGCGAGAGCGCGCCCGGCCCTGGGAAGTCGCGTCCACCGGTCTCGGCGGGAGTCCGGCCGGTATACCGGACCAGCTCGCCGCTCTGCATGAACGTCGCCGCGGTCGCCAGCGAGGAGGCGACGTGCTGCCCGCCCCGGCCCACGGCCTTCTGGTAGAGCGCCGCGCAGGTCCCGAGGGCCGCCAGGCAGGCGACGGTCACGTCGTTGATGGCCAGCGTCGAGAAGACCGGCTCGGCGGTGCCGCCCTGAGCCTTCATGATCCCGGAGAGTGCCTGCACCACCGGGTCGTAGCCGGGCTGGCGGCCGAGCGGTCCGGTGCCGCCGTAGCCGGTGATCGATGTGGTGACCACCTCGGGGTTGGTGGCACGCAGCGTCGCATCATCGAGCCGCAGCCTCTCCAGAACCCCGGGGCGGAAGTTGTCGAGCACCACGTCGCTGCCGGCGACCACGCGGAGGAAGGCGGCGTACCCCTCGGGATCACGCAGGTCGATGCCGAGACCGCGCTGGCCGCGGGCGATACCGTAGCCACGCAGCCGCAGCTCGTCGCCCTTGGTGATCTCAACCTTGAGGACGTTCGCGCCGAGCGCCGCCAGCAGCATCCCGGCGTACGGCCCAGCGAGAACGGTGCCAAGATCGACCACCGTGATCCCGGCGAGCGGACCGAAGCCCACGGGCAGCCCAGCTGCGGGCAGAGCCGGCGGCGCAGCGGCCAGCGGGCCGGGCGACTCGGCATGCCAAGCGGGCGGCGCAGGTAGCGGAGCGGGCGGCGCAACTGGCGGGACCGGCGGTGTCGCTGAGGGGACGGGCGGTCCAGCCAGCGGGGTACGCGGCTCATCCGTCCGCGGCTGCCAGGTCGCGCTTTCCTGGAATCGGCGCGGCTGGTGCCGGGGCAGGGCACCCCGAGAAAGCTCCGCGCCCACACCCACCACCACCGAGGGCCCGACCAGCGGATCGTCGAGGTCGACGCGCTGTCCCAGAGCCGCGATCTGCGGATGGTCGAGCCAGTCGTCGCGGTCGCCGACCGGGCTGACCGGGCATCCGGCCGCCGTCAGTTTCTCCAGCCAGCCGGCACGGCCGTCGCGCAGGAACGCCTCGGTCAGCCTCGCGCGGACCCAGCCGCGGTTCTCGGGCGCGTAGAGGCGCTCGCGCACGTTCTTGATCCGCGGGTCGTCGACGATGTCGGTCGTGCCCAGGCAGGTGAAGAGGATGTCCTGGAACTTCGACCCCAGAGCTCCGACGAAAAGCCACTCCCCGTCCGCGCACTGATAGGTCCCGAACGTCGGGTTCGGGCCGCCCGGGCCGACGCTCGTGTCAGGCTGCCGCTCGGTCGGGCTGACCAGCATCGTGGTGACGGTGGCGACCATCGAGCCGTGCAGCGGGTCGACCACCACACGCTGGCCGCGGCCGCTGCGCACGCGCTCGACGAGCGCCGCGATGCCACAGGCGGCGCCCCACGTGCCCTGCATGTAGGCCAGGAACGGGTACACCTCGTCGACCGGACCGCCGCTGAACGAGGTCTGCCGCCGCGCGGCCCCGAAGTCGGCGGCCACCATCCGGTCGCGGGTGAAGGGGTCGAGGTCGATCTCCTCCCCCCACAGCGGCAGGTGCAGGTGCACCAGACCTTCTCGTGGCTCGGCGTCGAGGCCGAGACCGAGCGCGGCCGCCGTGCGCCGGTCGGATGTGAGCACCAGATCGGCCTCGGCGGCCAGCTCCGGCCCGAGATCCGGCGGCACAATGGTCTTGTTGCGGTGCCACACGACCGCGCCTGGTCGCGCGCGGTCGTCCGGGTCGGCCGGAGCGTCCAGCCTGATGACCTCGGCGCCGTAGTCACCGAACACCATCCCGGCCAGCGGCCCGCTGATGCCGTAGCTGGCATCGAGCACACGGACGCCGTCGAGAGCGGGTAGCTCAGGGGTGTCGTTCACGCCGGTCAACCTCCGATTGCGGTGCCGATCATTGCGGGCCGTTCGCCGCGGAGTCAGTCACGAACAGGCACGAGCCCGAGTCCGGGAGCCCGAGTCCCGGGGTGCGGGCCCGAAGGCCGAGTCCGGAGGCCCAAGGGTGAGCCCCGAGCGCGAGTCCCGAGGAGTGGCTCCGAGGCGGCGCGGTGCCGGCCGGGCGCCCATCCGAAGCGGGCCGCTGTTGTTTAGCAATTAAGTTAGAATCTACCAACGGTAGTGGCCGCCGCGCACGGGACGGACAGCTCAGGCCACGTTGGAGCCGCCGCGTCCCTAGGCATAGGCGCTGGTGAAGCCGCATGTGATCGCGCTGTGTCCGGCTCCAGCGGTGTACCGCTGTAATGCTCTTAAAATCCTGCTTCAATGGTGCCGACGGGGGACCCGGCCCGGTGAGGAGATGCGCATGATCCGCGAGCTCGATCACTGGATCGACGGCAAGCCGGTGCCGCGCGGGACCCAGGGATCGCTGACCATCTCAGGGCCCCGCGACCGCGCGGTGGTGGCGCGGGTCGCGCTCGGTCAGGCCGAGCATGTCGACCTGGCCGTTCGCGCGGCCCGTGCGGCAGCACGCGACTGGGCCGATCGAGCTCCGGCCGAGCGTGGCCGCCTGCTCGCGGAGGTGGCCCGGCGGCTGCGGGAGCGGGCCGACGAGTTCGTGTCCGTCGAGGTCGAGGAGACCGGCAAGCTGGTCGGCGAAATGCGCGGCCTGCTGCAGATGTCGGCCGACTACTTCGAGTACTACGGCGGCGTGGTCCGTGCGCTCTTCGGCGAGACCATCAACCTCGGGGCCGGCGACCACGCCTTCACTAGCCGCGAGCCCTACGGCGTGGTCGGGATGATCACGCCCTGGAACGGCCCGCTCACTCAGGCCTCGCGCGGCATCTCCGCGGCCCTGGCGGCCGGCAACACGGTGGTGGTGAAGCCGTCGGAGTTCACCTCCAGTACCACGCTGATGCTTGCTCGGCTGTGCGAGGAAGCGGGCATCCCGCCGGGCGTCCTGAACGTCGTGCTCGGCACCGGTCCGGAGGCCGGCGCGCCTCTGGTCGACCATCCTGACGTGCGGCTGGTCGCTTTCACCGGCTCCGTCGCGACCGGCCGGGCGGTGGCCGTGGGCACGGCCCAGCGGCTGGTCCCGACTATCCTCGAACTCGGTGGCAAGTCAGCCAACGTGGTCTTCGCCGACGCTGACCTCGACAAGGTCGTGGCCAGCGCGTTGACGGTCTGCACCGGCGCCGGCCAGCAGTGCTCGGCGCTGAGCCGGCTGCTGGTCCAGGACGAGATCCACGACGCCGTGCTGGAGCGGGTCGCGGGGGAGATGCGCGCCCGAACGCCGGGGGAGCGCCTCGCACCGATGACCACCGAGGCGCAGTTCGAGAAAGTGCTCGGCTACTTCGACGTCGCGGCCCAGGACGGTGCCCGGCTCGTGGCCGGCGGCCACGCTGTGACCGGCGAGCTGGCGGTCGGCCGCTACCTGGAGGCGACCGTCTACGCCGACGTGACCCCGGAGATGCGGATCTTCCGCGAGGAGGTCTTCGGGCCGGTCCTCGCCGTCACCCGCTTCGCGGGCGAGGACGAGGCCGTAGCCCTGGCCAACGACTCCGAGTACGGGCTCGTGGCGAGCGTCTGGACCGCCGACTCTGCCCGTGCCCTACGCGTGGCCTCGCGAATCGACGCTGGCCAGGTGATCGTCAACGGCGGCCGCGTCGGGATCGAGACGCCGTTCGGTGGCTACAAGTCCAGCGGCCTCGGCCGAGAGAAGGGCTTCGAGTCGCTGCTCCATTACACCCAGCTCAAGACCACGGTGGTCTCGACGCGGTGAGCGCACGGAGCCGAACGCCCGAACGCCCGGATGTCTGCCCGGACGAACGCCCGGCCGGACGGCGAGCGCGGCGGACTCGTCTCGGCTGCCGGCCTGCTCCGCCGCGGCCTTTCGATGTGATGGTGAGCGCCAGTGATGGTGGGTGCTAGGTGACCACGACCGACGTGACTCTCAACTACCGGCTGTTGGGCCGAAGCGGGCTTCGCGTTTCCGATGTGGCGCTCGGGACGATGCTCTTCGGCGCCTCCACTGGATGGGGCGTCTCCGGCGAGACCGCCAAGGAGCAGTACGACGCCTACCGCGCCGCCGGCGGGAACTACCTCGACACCGCCAACCAGTACGCCGGCGGCGAGAGCGAGATGATCATCGGCGGCCTGGTCGCCGGCCACCGCGACGAGGTGGTCATCGCCTCGAAGTACACCAATTCCGCGCCCACGAAGTCCGCGACCACCAACTCCGCATACGCCAGGTCCGGGTTCGGCGGCGGGGATGCGAACGTCGGCGGCAACCAGCGCAAGAACATGATGCGGTCCGTCGAGCGATCGCTGCGCCGGCTCAACACCGACTACCTCGACCTGTACGTCGTCCACTCCTGGGATCTGCTCACTCCGGTAGAGGAAGTGATGCGCGGGCTCGACGACCTGGTGCGGGCCGGCAAGGTGCTCCACATCGGTGTCTCGAACACGCCCGCCTGGATGGTCGCTCGCGCCAACACCATCGCGGAGCTGCGTGGATGGACGTCCTACGTCGGGCTGCAGATCGAGTACAGCCTGCTTGGCCGCGGCGCCGAGGCGGAGTACTTCCCGATGGCCGAGGAGCTGGGTCTGTCGGTACTGGCCTGGTCGCCGCTCAAGAACGGCCTGCTGACCGGGAAGTACGCCGCCGGTGCGGGTGCCGGAGCCGGTGCTGCCGCCGGCACCGGGTCCCGGCTGACCACCGAGGTCTGGAACTCGCCCGCGATGGCCTGGACCGACCCGCACGGAGGCAACTCGAAGCCAGTGGTCGAGGCCCTGGTGAAGCTGGCGGCGGAGCTGGAGGTGACCCCAGCCCAGCTGGCCCTGGCCTGGCTCCGGCACCGACCGGTGCACGTGGTGCCGATCCTGGGCGCGACCAGCGCCGCCCAGCTGACAGAGAACCTGCGGAGCGTCGCGATCGAGCTGACCGACGACCAGGTGGGCCGCCTCGACGAGGTGAGCTCCGTGCCGCTCGGCTACCCCCACAACTACCTGGCCAGCTCGATGGCGAAGTCCTTCCGGTCCGGCGGCATGTACGAGCGGATCTCGCGCTGACCGCCTTACCGGCGGCGACGACCCATCCTCAAGCTCGGCAAGCAATTATGTTGTAATGGTCTTATTCTGGTGCCGCGGCGATCGCATCAGACGTGCCAACACCGCTTCCGAAGCAACGCCGCACCAGTAGCCGGCACCGCACCCAAGGCAAACGGAGAGGGACCCGGACATGACATCGATGCTGGAGCGCGCCGAGACCCACGGGCTTCCGATCCACCGGCTCGACCTGGAGGGTGACGAGCGGCTGGGCGTCGACCCGTTCGCGGTGTGGGACGAGATGACCAGCGTGGGCGGTCTGTTCTACAGCCCGGTGAACCGTGGCTACCTGGTGGCGGCCGACTACGACACGGTCCGGCAGGTGCTACAGAACCCGCGAACCTGGTCGAACCTGCCGAGCTCGATCGTCTACACCCAGCGCGAGGTCATCCTCGACGTCCCGCCGATCACGATGGACCCGCCGGTACACACCAGGTACCGCAAGGCGCTGGCGCCGCTGTTCGGCCCGAAGGCCGTCGCCCATCTTGAGGCGCGCATCGGCGAGATCTGCCACGAGCTGATCGACAACATCCTGGAGAAGGGCAGCTGCGACTTCGCCAAGGACTTCGCGGCGAAGCTACCGGCCCTCTTCTTCCTCGAATGGCTGGGAATCGGCACCGAGGACGTCGACCGGATGTTCCATCTGGCCGAGCGCGCCACCTTCGACTTCCCGACCCAGGAGGAGCGCGACGACATCGAGCGGCAGATCGACCAAATCGTCCGTGGTGCGATGACCGACCGGCGCACCGACCCGCGGCCCGGTGACCTGGCGACGGCGTTCGTCAACATGAAGGTCGACGGCGAGGACATCCCCGAGGACCTTCTGGTCGGTATGGCAAAGCTCGCCTTCATCGCGGGTCAGGAAACCACGTCCAGCCAGCTCGGCTTCATCATGTGGCACCTGGCCCGGAACCGGGACGACCGGCAGTTCATCATCGACGACCCGAGCCGGATTCCCGGGGCCGTCGAGGAACTGATGCGCTACTACAACACCGGCGGCTCCGCCGGCCGCGTGGCAGCCCAGGACGCCGAACTCAACGGTTTCCCGGTCAAGGCCGGCGACCGCATTTTCATCGCCCGCTGTGGTGCTGATCGCCAGCTGGCTCCGGATGTGCGGCTCTCCCGCGTCGGTGTTCCCCACTCGGCGTTCGGCCTCGGCGTGCACCGATGCCTGGGTTCCCACGTGGCCCGGCTGGAGATGCGTATCGGGCTTGAGGTGTGGCACGAGCGGATCGCGGACTACCGAATTCCGGACGGATTCGTGGAGAAGTACCGCTACGGCAGCTTCATGCAGCAACTTCTCAACCTGCCGCTCGAGATCGAGCCGACCGCCCACTGACGTCCCGCGGCGTGAAGGCCGCCCATTTACGGCCCACGGCCGAAGGCCGCGGGGAACGAAAGGACTGGACATGACCGAGAGCACCGGGCTGAGGTTCGTGATAGACACCGACGTGTGCGTCGGGCATGGGCGCTGCTACACCCTCGGGCCGCAGTGGTTCGACTGCGATGATCTCGGCTACGGCACGGTCAGGGATGTCGTGATCGGCGAGGGTGAGCGGGCGAAGGCCGCGGACGTCGCCGCGGCCTGCCCCGAGGGCGCCATCATCCTGGTGGAGGCGTCGCTCGTCGAGGCGCCCGCTACCGGGGAGCCGAGTCCCGCTCAGCCAGGATGATGTCGGCGCCTATCCAGGCCAACGCCATGGTCGGCGCGTTGTTGTTTCCCGAGGGCTGGTCCCGGAACACCGACGCGTCGATCACGCGCAGCCCCTGCGTTCCGCGCACCTTCAGCGAGGCATCGACGACATCGTCGCCATTCGGCCCCATCGCACAGGTGCCCAGTCCGTGGGCGCCGGCGTTGCCCTTGTTGATGCCGTACTCGACGATCTCGTCGTCCCCGGCGACCTGTGGTCCGGGCTGAAGCTCCTCGACGATGTGCTTGCCGAACGGCTCGGCGGCGACGATTTCCCTGGCCTTGCGGAGAACCTTGACCAGCATCCGCCGGTCGTTCTCGGTGCTGAGGAAGTTCGGCTCCAGACGTGGCACGTCATCCAGGCCGGGTCCGGTGATGTGCAGCGCGCCCTGGCTCGTGGGGTACATCGGCAGCGCGACGAACTTGGCACCGGGGAGCTTGTCGACCACCATCCGCCCGGTCATCGGGTTCACGGCCGAGGTCGAGAACGGCGTGAAGAAGCACTGAGTGTCGGGATGTTCCGAGGCCGGGTCGGATTTGTATATGGCGCTGACGGCGTAGCCGCCGTGCGCGATCATCCCGCTGCGCGAGAAGAGGTACTTGAAACCGGTCCACAGGTACCGCGGTGTCGAGGCGGCCTCGGCATTGAAGCCCTTGACGCCGGTGAGCCGGTACTGAAGCAGGATGCCGCGATGCTCCTTGAAGTTCTCGCCCACTTTGGGGCTCGGGACCACGCACGGAACGCCGGCCTTCTCAAGAACCTCCGGCTTGCCGATGCCCGAGCGTTCGAGCAGGAGCGGTGAGTCGAACGCCCCACCGCAGACCAGCACCTCCCTGGTCGCGCTGTAGGTGGCCGTGTTCCCGTCCTTTGTCCGGCACCGGACGCCGATAACACGAATGCCATCCAGGACCAGTCGCTCGGCCTCGGTCTCGGTGACCACGGTCAGGTTCTTGCGACGACATGCCGGACGCAGGTAAGCGCGGGCAGCGCTCATCCTGGTGCCCTTTCTGGTGTTGGACGCCACGTACGACACACGCTCGCCGCCGCTGCCGTTCATGTCCGTCTCGAAGGGGACGCCCGCCGCCCCAAACGAGGCGATCATGGCGTCGCATGTCTCCTCGGGGGGCCCGGCGACCTCGATGTCGACCGCGCCGCCGCCGCCGCGAACCTCATTGCCCCCGAGCTGGTGACGCTCGATCTTCTTGAACGCGTCGAGGAAACGCGGCCAGTTCCAGCCGGTGTTGCCGGCCTTCTCCCAGCCGTCGTAGTAGTCGGCCCAACCGCGGTTCCAGACCATCCCGTTGATGGTCGTCGAACCGCCGATCACCTTGCCGCGTGGTAGCTGTTCGACGTGACCGTCGGGGAATTCGACGGTGGCGAAGGTCTTGGAGTACTTGGGGTTCGTCAGGGTGAAGTAGAAACCCTTCGGGACCAGGTGCATCAGATGGCCGTCACCCGGACCTGCCTCAATGAGGAGAACGCTCGTGCGGGCGTCCTCCGAGAGCCGGTTGGCCAGAACGCAGCCGGCCGCACCGGCACCGACGATCACGTAGTCAAAGGTCGAGGTCTTCGGCGCACGGGCCATGCTGGTTTCCTTCGGTCGTTTCGGGGTCAGCGCGGGGTTTTGAGACGCGGGATTTCGGCACGCAGGGTTTTGAAGGTGGCTCGGACGTCGGCCACCACGTCGTCCGGACGCTCCATCGCGCCGAAATGACCGCCGACCTTGTGCTCGGCCTGGTGCACGATGTCCGCGTACACGGCGGGGAGCCAGTCGAAGCGGGCGCCCGGCGCGTTGTCGTCGAGGAAGACGGAGAGTCCCGCGGGTGCCTGGATCACCGGCGTGCGGTCGTGCGCGGGCTGCCACGGATGGGCGGCCGCCTCGTAGTAGTAGCGGGCGGCGCTCGGGTACGACTGGGTGAGCCAGTAGATCATCGCGGTGGTGATGAGGAAGCCCGGCGGGAAGACCTCGTCGAATGGCTGACTGTGGTCCATCCAGGCAAGGCGGCGCTCGGTCAGCCAGGCGAGCAGCCCGGCCGGGGAGTCGTTGAGGCCGTGGGAGATCGTCTGCGGGTGCACGATCTGTGGGACGAGGTGCCCGACCCGCCGGCTCTCCCACGCGACGACGGCGGCGCGGTGCTCGGGCGCGGCGCCATCCGCGGCCTTCTTCAGCAGATTCCAGGGGCGGTCCGAGTTCCAGCCGGATGGGAAAGCGATGAGGCTGCTAAGATGAATCCCGAGAAGCCGGTCCGCGTACTTGTGACCGAGCTGTCCGGTCACGAGAGCGCCCCAGTCGCCGCCGTGCGCGGCGAACCGGTCATAGCCGAGCACCTCGGTCATCAGCGTTACCCACAGGTCCGCCGCCGTCAGGTAAGTGACCCCGGACCGGGGGAGTGGTGAGGAGAACGCGAATCCGGGCAGCGACGGGACCACGACATCGAACGCATCCGCCGGGTCCCCGCCATACGCTGCCGGGTCGGTAAGCGGGCCGATTACCCGGTGGAAGTCCCAGAACGTCCACGGAAAGCCATGGCTGAGGATGAGCGGCGTTGGCGCGGGCCCTTTGCCGCGAACATGTGCGTAGTGGATGGGCAGCCCATCGATCTCCACCGTGAACATCGGGAGCGCGTTGATGGCCTTTTCCTGCGCGCGCCAGTCGAAGCCGTCACGCCAGTAGCCGACCAGTTCCCGCAGCCGCTCGGTCGAGAGACCGTAGCGGCCGTCGGAGTTGTCGATGTCCGGTGCGAACCGGGTGGCGGCGAGCCGGCTGTCGAGGTCGTGCAGGTCGGCCTCGGGGACGTCGAGGACGAAGGGGCGCGGTGTCATGCGAAGACCTCCTGGTGATCCGGCGGGAGGAGCTCAGCTGAGGATGAAGCCGCGGTAGCCGGCTTCCCGAGCGGCATACAGCCCGTCGATGAACTCCGGCAGCGCGCCCAGGTAGGCGACGTACACGCGTGGCTTCCCCTCGATGTTGTCGCCGAAGAAGATCGACTTCGCCGACGCCTGCAGGGTGCCGGCGGCCTTCTGGACCACACTCGTGGTCCACTCCTTCTCCGACTCGGGGTCGGCCTCCACGCGGCGCCAGGGGTGGGTGAAGATGTCCTCGGTCACCTTGGCGACCCACTCGACGACCGGCTCGGCGCAGCGCGGGCCGTTGCCGTGTCCGCCCTTACCGTGCGGTCCGCCGACGATGAACATGTTCGGGAACCCGGCCACCTGCATGCCGAGGTAGGTGAGCGGCCCGTCCTTCCACTTGTCGCGAAGCGTCTGGCCGCCGACGCCGCGAATGTCGATCTTCATCAGGGCGCCGGTGAACGCGTCGAACCCGGTGGCCAGGATGATCATGTCGACGTCGAGCTCGCCCTGCTCGGTGCGGATGCCCTTCTCGGTGAACTCCCGGATCGGGTCGTCCTTGATCAGACGCAGGTCGACGTTGTCCCGGTTGTAGGTCTCGTAGTAGTTGGTCTCGCACGGGACGCGCTTGGTGCCGAAGTAGTGATCATTGGGTATCAGCTTCTCGGCGGTCTCGGGGTCGTTGACCCGCTCGCGGACCTTGCTGGCGAGGAAGTCGCAGTAGATCTGGTTCGCCGCCGCGTCGTAGGCCAGGTCGTTGTAGAGCCCGATCCACTTGGCGAAGCCAGGGGAGGCGAAGGCCTCCTCATAGCGCGCGTCCCGCACCTCCGCGCTCACCTCGGTCGACTTGGTCGCGTCCCAGCTGTGCAGGAACCCGCTGAACGAGTGGCGCAGGAAGTCGAACATCTCCGGGTACCCATCGCGGATCTTCCGCATGTCCTCCTCGGACAGCGGCCGGTTCCGCAGCGGCACGGCCCAGTTCGCGGTGCGCTGGAAGACGGTGAGGTGGCCGGCGGTCTTGGCGACCTCGGGGATCACCTGCACGCCGGTGGCCCCGGTGCCGATGACGGCGATCCGCTTGCCGGTGAAGTCGACGTCATCCTTGGGCCACAGCGAGGTGTGGTACCACTCGCCCTTGAAGCGCTCCAGACCCGGGATCTTCGGGAAGTTCGGGTCGGAGAGGATGCCGCTCGCCATGATCACGACCCGGGTGCGGTACAGGCGGCCCTCGGTCGAGTGCAGCGTCCAGGTGTCGGTCTCCTCGTCGAAGACCATCCCCTCGACGCGGGTGTCGAGGTCGATGTCCTTGCGGAGGTCGTGCTTGTCCGCGACCCGGTTGTAGTAGGCCTCCAGCTCGGGCTGGCCCGCGAACATCTCGTTCCAGCGCCACTCCTCCAGCAGTTCCTCATCCCAGGAGTACTGGTAGGAGTACGACTCGGAGTCCAGCCGGGCGCCCGGGTAGCGGTTCCAGTACCAGGTACCGCCGACGCCCGAACCGGCCTCAATGACCCGGACCGACAGGCCGAGTTCACGGACCAGCTTGAGCTGGTACATGCCGGTGAGGCCGGCACCGACGATCACGACGTCGTACGAGCGGACCCCACTGTCTGACTGGACCCCACTGTCTGAGCGGACCCCGTCGTGGTTGTCCGGTGCGTCGGCAGTGCTCGCGCCGGACCTGGCCGGGATCTCGGTCATATGTTCCTCCAGTGGACTTCAGGCGTTCGGCCATCCTACGCGCGAACTTGGCTGTAACACCACTGTAAGGCTGGCATCAGCATGACTGGAGATCTGTTCGCCGACGTCTCCCCTGTGATCGTGGGGACGATGACGACGACTCCGGCCCGGTTCGTAATCGTGTTAGATTCGTGGTGATAGCGAGTTCCGAGTGAGTGGGGAGGGTGACCTGTGCGAGTCGGGATCATCGGTGCCGGTATGTCAGGCCTGTTTCTAGCCCACCACCTGGCCGGTGCCGGCATCGACTACACGATCTTCGAGAAGCGCGAGGCCGTCGGGGGCACCTGGCACGACAACACCTATCCCGGCCTCCACGTCGACGTGATCACCCGCTCGTACGAGTTCCCGTTCGCCCGGAAGCACTACTGGTCCAAGCGGTACGCTCCGGGCGGGGAGATCCGGCGTTACCTGGCCGACTTCGCGCGAGACACCGGCATTCAGAAGAACATCCGGTTCAACACCGAGGCGCGGCTGGCGACCTGGCGGGATGGGGCCTGGACGCTCACGCTGCCCGACGGCGGCACCAAGGTGTTCGATGTGGTGGTCGCGGCCACCGGCTTCCTGCACATCCCCAAGCGCCCCACGTTCCCCGGCACCGACACGTTCGCCGGGCACAGCTGGCACTCCTCGGAGTGGGACCACAGCGTTGATCTTCGGGGCAAGAGGATCGGCGTCGTGGGTACCGGCTCCAGCGGCATCCAGATCGTCAGCGAGCTCGGCAGGCTCGGCCATCAGGTCGAGCACTTCATCCGGACCCCGCAGTGGATCCAGGTCAAGGAGAACCCGAGGATCTCGCTGTTCGAGAAGCTGGCGCTGCGTGTGCCCGCGCTGGCCGGCCACTGGGACCGCAAGATGGCCGCCCTGCGGATGGAGACGGACGGTTCCGAGACCTGGCGCCTGGTGCCCGGCGCCGAGCGCGAGGCGATGAACAGGCGCTTTCTGGACAAGCTCGCGGAGGAGATCCCCGATCCGGTCCTGCGGGAAAAGCTCACCCCCAAGGAGCCGCTGGGCTGCAAGCGGATCCCCAAGTCGCCGGACTACTACCAGGTGGTTCAGCGGCCCAACGTCACGCCGGTCTTCGGCGGGGTGCAGCTTGTCGAGCCGAACGGCATCGTCGACAGCGAGGGCGAGCTGCACGAACTCGACGTGATCGTGTACGCCACCGGTTTCGACACCCACGCCTACATGCGGCCGATGAACGTCGTCGGTCCGGATGGGCTGACCGTCGACAAGCTCTGGGCCGAAGGCGTCTACAGCTACCGCGGCATCGGCCTGCCCGGCCTGCCGAACTTCTTCCTGCTGAACGGTCCGTTCGCGCCCGTGAACTCGATCGCGATCCCGACCTGCCTGCGGGATGAGGTCGGCTTCCTGATGCGGCTTCTGGAGACCATGCGGCGGGAGGGGCGCGCGTTGGCGCCGTCGGAGGCCACGACCCGGAAGTTCTGTGACGGCGTGCGGGCCGCACTGCCCGACACCACGTACTCCCTATGCGACAACTGGTACACCGACCAGGGCGGTACGCCGATCATCTGGCCGTTCACCCGCCAGCAGCACGTCGACCAGTACGCCGACGTGGACCTCGCCGACTTCGAGCGGTTCGAGGCGCGCGGCACTCTCGCCGACCCCGCGCGGGCCTGACCACCGCGGTCCCTGACAGGCCGTCACGCATCCAGCGAGCACGTCATCCATCTAAGTGAGTACCTGACCCACCTGCGAGCACAGAGAGCAGGCGAACCATGCCCAGCACCAGCAACGCCACAGGAGAGCAGCCGAAGCCCGGAGCGCTCGACGGGGTGCGCGTCGTCGAGGTCGGGGACCGGATCGGCGAGTACTGCGGACTCGTGCTGGCCGGCCTCGGCGCCGAGGTCATCAAGATCGAGCCGCCCGAGGGCGGCGAGAGCCGGCGGATGGGACCGTTCGTCGACGACGTGCCCGACCCGGAGAAGTCACTGCACTTCTGGGCTTACAACCGCGGCAAGCGCTCGGTAGTCCTCGACCTTGAGACCGAGGATGGCCGCGCCGGGCTGGCGGAGCTGATCGCCGGTAGTGACGTGCTGCTCGATGCCACGCCGCTCGGCTACCTGGACGAGCGTGGGATGGGCAGCGCCGAGCTTCGTGCCGGGCAGCCCGCGCTCGTGGTCGCGCGGATCACGCCGTTCGGTGAGGACGGCCCGCGCAAGACCTGGAAGGCGACGGACCTTGTGCATCTGGCGCTGGGCGGCCAGGTGATGAACAACGGCTACGACCCCGACCCGACCGGTCGATACGACCTTCCGCCGATCGCGTCCCAACTTGAGCACTCCTACGCCGTCGCCGGCGAGCAGCTCGCCTTCACCGTGATCGCCGCGCTGATCAGCCGCCGGCACTCGGGCGAGGGGCAGCACCTGTCCTGCGCCGTACATGAGGCGCTGGCCAAGAACACCGAGGGCGACCTCATGTCATGGATCTGCCTGCGGACCCCGTTCCTGCGGCAGACCTGCCGGCACTCCGCGCCGGACGTGTCCATCCACCGCTCGATCTTCGCGACGAAGGACGGCCGCTGGATCCTCGCCTCGACGCGCAACGCCAAGCTGCTCGGCCCGTTCCTGGAGAAGTACGGCATCGGCGACGACATCAGCGACGGCAGCGACGAGAAGCGCAAGGACGCCCGCGTGCTGCCCGGGATGGAGGGCGGCGCCGCGCGCAACATGGACGCGGTCGAGCACACGGTGCGCCGATACCTGTTCGACGACGTTCCGTGGCGCGAGGCGCAGGAAGCCGGGCTGATGTGGGTGCCGGTGCGCAAGCCGCACGAGTCGGCGTACGACGAGCACTGGCTCCAGCGCGGGACGTTCGGCGATGTGGAGCACGCTGACCTCGGCCGCAGCCTGCGCTACCCGATCAGCAAGTGGATCGCATCCGAGACCGACTGGGTTGCCGGGCGCCCAGCGCCGCGGCTGGACCAGGATCGCGAGACTCGGCTACAGGTCCGGCCACGGACCATCGAACGCGTTCCGCTCGCCACGCCCAACACGCTGTCGGTGCACGGAAAGCCGTGGGCGCTGCAAGGCGTGCGGATTCTCGACTTCACCTGGATGCTGGCCTCGGCCGGCGCCACACGGTTCCTGGCGGCGCTCGGTGCGGACGTCATCAAGGTCGAATGGCACAAGAACCTCGACCCGCGCCGCGGCGGTAATCCGGTCGGCGGACGGGAGGCCCGCGAGCGCGCGACCGGACCAGTGCTCTCGCAGTGGCCCGCCGACCTGGGCGGCCCCGTAGGCGCGCAGTACAACAACAAGAACCCAGGCAAGCGCGGCATCTCGCTGAACGTCAAGCATCCGAAGGGCCTGGAACTTGCCCGTCGGATGGTCGCGGAGAGCACGGTTGTCTCCGAGGGCTTCTCGCCGGGTGTGATGGAGAGCTGGAAGCTTGGCTACGACGAACTGCGCGCGATCAAGCCGGACATCATCTACGCGAAGCAGTCCGGGATGGGCACCAAGGGGATCTATGGACGGTTCCGCACCATCGGCCCGGTGGCCCAGGCGTTCGCCGGCACCTCGGAGATGAGCGGGCTTCCCGATCCGTTCCCGCCCGCGGGATGGGGCTACTCCTACCTCGACTGGTACGGCGCCTACAGCTTCGCGCTGGCCATCCTCAGCGCGATCTACCACCACGACGTGACCGGTCAGGGGCAGGCGATCGACGCCTCGCAGAGCGAGGTCGGGATCTTCATGACCACCGTCCCGACGCTCGACTTCCAGGTCAACGGCCGGGTCTGGGAGCGCGCCGGCAACCGGTCGCCGTACTCGACGGCCGCGCCCGAAGGGCTCTACCGGACCCTGGGCGAGGACCGGTGGATCGCCATCACCTGCCAGACCGACGAGGACTGGGCCGCGCTGGCCAAGGAGGCCGGCCATCCGGAATGGCTTGAGCACGCGGACTTCCGTACCGCCGAGGCGCGGCTCGCGAATCGTGAGGCGCTCGACAGGCTGGTCACGTCGTGGACGTCCGAGCACGATGGCTTCGACTTGATGAACCGATTGCAGGCGATCGGGGTCGCGGCCGGGGTCGCGCAGACCACCCAGGACCGCGTCGAGAACGACCCGCAGCTCGCCGCGCTCGACTGGCTCACCGAGCTCGACGCGACCAACTTCGGCCGCTGGCCGGTGGCGGCGCCGTCGGTGAAGATGTCCGACACTCCGCAGTACGCGGGCGGGCAGGTCGGGCGCGCGGCGCCGACATACGGCGAGCACAACTACGAGGTCTACAACGACCTGCTCGGCCTCTCGACGGACGAAGTCGACGAGCTGGCCGACGAGGGCGCCATCTGATGGCCGCGGCGTTGGCCGGGTCGGCTCGGCTCGGTGGCGCGATTCGCGGTCGCACCGCGGTCGTCGCGGTCGGCAACAGCGAGCAGGGCACCATCCCGGGCATCTCGTCCGACGAACTGGCCGTCGAGGGGCTGCGGATCACCCTGGCCGAGTCGGGCATCGACAAGGCCGAGATCGACGGGCTGATCACCTGCAAGTCGTACGGCGGCTTCGGCATAGACACCGAGATCGGGCGACTGGCCGGCCTCAACCCGGCGTACAGCGCGACCCTCGACTACGGGACCTGCAACTTCTCGCTGCACCTGGCCTGTGCGGTGATCGACGCGGGATTGGCGAGCGTGGTCGCGATCGTCTACGGCACGAACCAGCGCAGCGCCGGTAACAAATTCAGCCATCCGCTGGGGCGTCAGGACGAGGCCTCGGTCTATGGCTTCCTGAACGTCGCTGGCCCGGCGGCGATGGCCTTCCGACGGCACCAGATGCTGTACGGCACGACCGAGGCCGACCTCGCCGAGATCTCGGTCTCGCAGCGTCGCTACGCCGTCGACAATCCGCTGGCGATCTTCCGCGATCCGATGACGGTCGACGACTACCTCGCGGCGCCATACCTCGTCGCGCCGCTGCGCCGGGCGGACCTCTGCATGATCTCCGACGGCGCCGCCTGCATGATCGTGGCACGCGCCGACCGCGCGGCCGAACTCACCGAGAAACCCGTCCACGTGATGGGAATCGCTCAGCAGACGGGACTCCGTGACCGGCAGAACGCGGACCAGTGGATGCGGCCGTGGATTCAGCAGGTCGCCGAACGGATCTACCCGGCCGCCGGTATAGACCGCGACGGGATCGACGCTCTCTACATCCAGGACCCAACGAGCATCTGGGTGCTGCAGATGCTGGAATACTACGGCTTTGTCGATCCGGGCGGAGTAGGGGAGGCGTTCCGGTCTGGGGCTATCGGACACGGGGGCCGGCTACCGCTCAACACCAATGGCGGCCAGCTGTCCGAGGCTTATATGTGGGGGTTCCTGCACCTGTGTGAGGCGGTTCGGCAGTTGCGTGGCGACGCGGGGGAGCGGCAAATCGATGGGCTCACCACGGCACAGTACTGCTCGACGTTCGGCTTCATGAAGGCGGCCAGCACGATTCTGTCGACGGAGGCGCCGTGACCGCCGAGAGCACTTCTTCTGAGGCGACCTTTTCCGAGACCATGTTCTGGGATGAGGCCGCGCGGGGCCGGCTCGTGTTCCCGCGCTGCGCCGACTGTGCCTTTCTCCGTTGGCCGGCGGCCGGTGTGTGCCCGGAATGCCTCGGCCGCGGCTTCGCCTGGGAGGAGGTGGAGACGACGGGGACGGTCTGGAGCTACGCCGTCTACCACCGCGCCTACGCCGGCCATCTGAAAGCCCGGATCCCGTACAACGTCGCGCTGGTCGAGCTCGATTGCGGCGTCCGCCTGCTCAGCACACTGGTCGACGTCCCCGAGGGCACCGACCCGATAGGAGCCCGAGTCCGGGCGAGGTTCCAGGCGGTCGGGGAGCACCCGTCCGTCCCGGTCTTCATAGCGGAAGACTCCTGATCGTGGGACCGGCAGCGCAGTCATAGCAAGGTTCCCAGTCCCACGATCAAGAAACCTCGGTGCTTACGTCGGCGGGAGGTGAGCGGGCACGGTCTCGTAGAAGTAGCCGATGCCCAGGTGATGGGCCCGCCGGGTGCCATCGAGGTCGATCACGTGATCGGGCAGCAGGTCAAAAACCGCCTCGACCTCCAGCCGGAGGATGGCGCGCGCCAGATGAAGCCCCATGCACCGGTGGACCCCCCATCCAAAGGCGACGCTCTTGGCCCGGTTGCGGGTCAGATCGAACATCTCGGGCTCCGGAAAGGCGTCCGGGTCATGGTTGGCGGCCATGTTGACGAAGAGCGCCCAGTGACCCTTGCTCATCCTCGTGCCACCGAGCTCGGTGTCCTCAGTGACCCGACGCGCCAGCGCGGTGACGGGCGCGTAGATGCGGATTGCCTCCTCGATCGCGGCTGGGATCAGCCCACGGTCCTCCATCAGCCGAGCGCGCAGTTCAGGCTGGCGCGCCATCTGGACCAGCAGGGCGGTGAGGGCACCGCTGGTGGTGTGGAATCCGGCCAGGAGCAGGAAGACGACCGTGTCGCTGATCTCCTCGTCGTTCATCAGCGCGCCGTCGGCGATCGGCTCGGTTGACAGCACCGTCATCAGGTCCTCGCGCGGATGGGCGCGCCGGTCCCGGGCCTCGGCGAGGATCTGCTCGCGGATCCATCGATTGCCCTCGGCGTTCTGGGCGACCACCGCGGGATCCGTGCTGGCCGAGTTCTTGAGCCCACGTGCCATCACCCCGAGCAGGTCCAGCCGGCGCGAGCTGTCCCAGCCAAGGATGCCGAGCGTCACGGCACCCGGGGAGACGTCCGCGAGGTCGGAGACGAAGTCCCAGCTCCGGCGCTCGGCGAGGTCCTGGACGATCTCGGCGATCAGCGCCTTCACCTCCGGCTCACGCCGGGTTACCTCGGACTTGTTGAACCAGGTCTGAAGCGCCCGGCGGTAGATCGTGTGCAGCGGAGGGTCCAACCCGACCGGGATGTGCCGGGTGCCGAACGGGTTGGCCGGGATCGCCGGGCCGAAGCTGGATGTGAACCGTCCGTAGTCGGCCAGCCCATCCATCACATCCTGGTGGTTGGTCACAACCCAGAAACCGTCGTGGGCCGTCGACCAGGCGACCGGCGCCGTCCGCCGCAGGTCGGCGAGCGTTTCGAAGGGGCACTCGGCCAACGTGTCCGAATGGTGGGAGAAGTCGACGACGACGGCGCCCTCGGGCACGTTCGCCGTTCCCTCCGCTCTCTCCGGCCCGGTGGCGCTCGTAGCGGTGGTCGTGGGCGCGTCGTACATGTCCCTGCTCCGTCCCTGCTGGTCGGTCGGCCGCGACTCGGGGACGCCCTAGTACTCCAGCCCGACTTTTGTGATCAGTTGAGTTGGAGTGCTGCGGCTTGGCGGCGATAGTGGCTGGCTTGTGCGCGTGCCTGGTGGCGGCGGCGCCACCGGGACCAGGCCAGCACGAAGCCGG
>NZ_JBFLUG010000012.1:0-101187 GCF_041008525.1 Parafrankia sp. FMc2
CCGGGGCCCGGGGCGGGGGCGACCGCCACGAGGAAGCGGAAGTCGGGCCGGCCGAGCTCCGCCGTGACCATGGCGAGGTCCGTCCGCTGGCCGTCGAGCAGATCGGCCTCGGTCGTCCAGCCGGCCCGGCTGCGCTCGCCCCGGTAGGCGGACTCGATGAGATCGACGATCGTCGGCGCGTCGCCCACACCGGCGACGCGCACGGTGAGTCCCGCGCGCACGGCGCGTCCCAGGTGGTCGCGCGGCTGTCCCGGCGGCGGGCCGCTCATCGGGCGGCGGCACCGAGCAGCTCGGCCGACAGCCGCGGCAGGACGGCGCTGAGCTGCGCGTCGAGCGTGAAGGCGGCGCGGGCGTCCCCCCGGGTGGGGCCCTGGTTGACGATCCCGACCGGGATGCCCAGCTCCGCGGCGCGCAGCACGAAGCGGTAGCCGGACATGACGGCCGGCGAGGAGCCGAGCACGAGCAGGGCGCGCGCGGAGCTCAGCAGCGTGACAGCGCTCGCGAGCCGCTCGGGCGGGACGGTCGCGCCGAAGAACACGACGTCGGGCTCCAGGTCCCCCTCGCAGCCCGGGCAGCCGACCATGACGAAGTCCGCGATCTCCCGGTCGGCGAGGGTGACGTCGCCGTCCGGGTTGACCTCGGCGCCCAGCGGACCGGCGGCGGCGAACCTGCTGCCGAAACCCGGGTTCGCCGCGCGCAGCCGCCGGTCGAGGTCGGCCCGGGTACCCATCACGCCGCACGAGCGGCAGCGGACCCGGGCGAGGTTCCCGTGCAGGTCGATCACCCGCCGCGAGCCGGCCGCGCTGTGCAGGCCGTCGACGTTCTGGGTGACGACGCCGTCCAGCAGGCCCGCCGCCTCCAGCTCCGCCAGCGCACGGTGCCCGGGATTCGGGCGCGCGCGGGCGACGTGGTGCCAGCCGACGTGGCTGCGGGCCCAGTAGCGGCGGCGGGACTCCGCATCCCGGGTGAACTGCTGGTAGGTCATCGGGGTGTGCCGGCGCAGCGAGCCGTTCGGGCCCCGGTAGTCCGGGATGCCGGAGCCGGTCGAGATCCCGGCGCCGGTGAGCACGGCGACGCCACCACCGGCGACAAGATCGCGCAAGGACGCGAAGGCCATGGCCCGAGCGTAGAACGCGACGGCGGCCCGGATCGGCGGATGGGACGTCGCTCCCGCCACTGCGGGCCATGGCCCGGGCCATCCCTGGCCCTCGACCCCTGGCCCTCGACCCAGATCGTCGAATGGTGGGCCTCACATCCCAGACGTACCGTTAGGCCGTGAACACGCACTGCAAGGGTCCTGCGGACGTAACCAGCCCGAGCGCCCCACCGTGTCATCCCGCCGGCGCAACGAACCACTGCGTGACCTGCTCCGACGAAGTGATCGAGATGGAGGTCGTCCGCCTGGAGGAGGGCGGGCTGGCCCTGGCGCGGGCCTCGACGGGCGTGGCGGAGATCAGCATCGCGCTGGTGGCGGCGCAGGCAGGCGACACCGTGCTGGTGCACGCCGGGGAGGCGATCGCCGTCGCGTGAAGGACCCGTGATCGGTCGACGACGGAAGGGGTGGGGGAACCGTGTCCACAGTCGAGGATCCGATCCACATTCTCTGGATCAACGCCGGTCTGAGCTGCGACGGGGATTCTGTCGCGCTCACCGCGGCGACACAGCCCAGCATCGAGGACATCGTGCTCGGCACCCTGCCCGGGCTGCCCAAGGTCAGCGTGCACTGGCCGCTCATCGATTTCGAATCCGGACCCGAGCAGGGCGCGGACACGTTCATCGAATGGTTCCGCCGGGCCGAGCGCGGCGAGCTGGAACCGTTCGTGCTCGTGGTCGAAGGGTCCATCCCGAACGAGGACCTCATCACCGGCGAGGGCTACTGGTGCGGGTTCGGGAACGATCCGCAGACCCGCCAGCCGATACCGACCAGCACCTGGCTGGACCGCCTCGCCCCCCGGGCACTCGCCGTCCTCGCCGCCGGCACCTGCGCGACGTACGGCGGCATCCACGCGATGGCCGGGAACCCGACCGGGGCGATGGGCGTTCCCGACTATCTCGGGTGGGACTGGAAATCGAAGGCCCAGATCCCGATCGTGTGCGTTCCGGGGTGCCCCGTGCAGCCGGACAACCTGTCGGAAACCATCACCTACCTGCTCTACCAGGCGAGCGGCCAGGCGCCCATGATTCCGCTGGACGACCAGCTACGGCCGCGCTGGCTGTTCGGCGCGACCGTGCACCAGGGCTGCGACCGGGCCGGCTACTACGAGGAAGGCCAGTTCACCACCGAGTACGGAACACCCGAATGCCTGGTGAAGATCGGCTGCTGGGGGCCGGTGGTGAAATGCAACGTCCCCAAGCGCGGCTGGATGAACGGGATCGGCGGCTGCCCGAACGTCGGCGGCATCTGCATCGCCTGCACGATGCCCGGCTTCCCGGACCGTTTCATGCCGTTCATGGACGAACCGCCGGGCGCGCACGTCTCGACCCTGGCCAGCGGTGTGTACGGGGCGGTCATCCGCCGGCTCCGCGCGATCACCGCGCACAAGGCGGACATCGAGCCGCGCTGGCGGCACCGGGACGTCCACGCGCACCGGGACAGCGCAGACCAGCGGGAGAAGGTGCTGACATGACGACCACCTCGGCGCACAGGAAGACCGACGCCCGGGGCTCGAACCTGCTGGAGATGTCGTGGGACCCGATCACCCGCATCGTCGGAAGCCTCGGCGTCTACACGAAGATCGACTGGCCGGCCCGCCGGGTCGTCGAATGCCACAGCACGTCCTCGATCTTCCGCGGCTACAGCATCTTCATGAAGGGCAAGGACCCGCGCGACGCGCACTTCATCACCAGCCGCATCTGCGGGATCTGCGGTGACAACCACGCGACCTGTTCCGTCTACGCGCAGAACATGGCCTACGGGGTGAAGCCGCCGCATCTCGGCGAATGGATCCTCAATCTCGGTGAGGCGGCCGAGTACATGTTCGACCACAACATCTACCAGGAGAACCTGGTGGGGGTCGACTACTGCGAGAAGATGGTCGCCGAGACGAACCCCGAGGTCCTCGAGCAGGCCCGGAACACCGAGTCGCCACACGCCGGCGACCACGGGTACCGCACCATCGCCGACATCATGCACGCGCTCAACCCCATCGAGGGCGAGTTCTACCGCGAGGCCCTGGCGATGAGCCGGTTGACCCGGGAGATGTTCTGCCTGATGGAGGGGCGCCACGTCCATCCGTCCACGCTCTACCCGGGCGGGGTGGGCACGGTGGCGTCGGTGCAGCTGTTCACCGACTACCTCAGCCGGCTGATGCGCTACGTCGAGTTCCTCAAGCGTGTCGTGCCGATGCACGACGACCTGTTCGACTTCTTCTACCAGGCGCTCCCGGGCTACGAGGAGGTCGGGCGGCGTCGGGTCCTGCTCGGGTGCTGGGGCTCGTTCAACGATCCGGCGTACTGCGACTTCAGCTACCGGAACATGGCCGACTGGGGCCGGCGCATGTTCGTCACCCCGGGCGTGATCGTCGACGGCGAGCTCGTCACCAACGACCTGGTCGACATCAACCTCGGGATCCGCATCCTGCTGGGCAGTTCGTACTACGAGGACTGGGACGACCAGCCGATGTTCGTCACCACCGACCCGCTGGGCAACCCGGTGGACCGTCACCACCCCTGGAACCAGCACACCATCCCCCGTCCGGGCCGGCGCGACTTCGACGACAAGTACTCCTGGGTCATGTCGCCACGCTGGTTCGACGGCACCGACCACCTCCCGCTCGACACCGGGGGTGGCCCGATCGCGCGGCTGTGGAGCACCGCGCTGTCCGGGCTGGTCGACATCGGCTACGTCCGCGCGACCGGGCGCAGTGTCAGGATCACGCTGCCGAAGACGGCGACGGTCGGTGAACGCGCCTACGAGTGGGCGATCCCCCGCTGGAGCAACGCGCTGGAGCGCAACCGGGCCCGCAGCTATTTCCAGGCCTATGCCGCTGCCTGCGCGCTGTACTTCGCCGAGCAGGCGCTGGCCGAGGTACGGGCCGGGAACAGCCGCACCTGGGAACCGTTCGACGTCCCGCAGGACGCTGTGAGCTGCGGTTTCACCGAAGCCGTGCGCGGGGTGCTGTCGCACCACATGGTCATCCGGGACGGTCGGATCGCGAACTACCACCCCTACCCGCCGACCCCGTGGAACGCCAGCGTGCGCGACATGAACGGAACACCCGGCCCGTACGAGGACGCCGTCCAGAACACGCCGATCTTCGAGAACAACCCGCCGGAGTCGTTCAAGGGCATCGACATCATGCGCACCGTCCGCAGCTTCGACCCCTGCCTGCCCTGCGGTGTCCACATGCACACGGGCACCGGGCGGACCCTCCAGGTCGTGCACACCCCGCACGCCTTCACCCCCGCGGGATGACCCCCGATGACAGCCACCGCCTCAGCACCCACCATGCCCGCCTCGCCCACCACACCCGCCGCACCCACACCCGCCGCACCCGCGGCCACCGCACCGGCCGCCGCGGATCCGCGGGTCGCCGCGGCCCGGGTGGACGACCTGCTGACCCGGCTGGACCAGCTCGGTGAGAGCCGGACCCGGGTACTCGCCGAGGAGATCGTCCGGGCCCTGATGGAGTTCTACGGCTCGGGCCTGGCCCGGCTGGCCCAGCTCACGGGTGACGACACCGTCCGGCTGTGGGGTACGGACCCCCAGCTGGGGGCCCTGCTGGCCATGCACGGCCTGCACCCCGTCGGGACCCGCCAGCGCGTGGAACAGGCGTTCGCGCAGGTCCGGGAACAGCTCGGCAGCCAGACTCCCACCTTCGAGATCACCGGGCCGGAGGAGGCCCGGATGGTCGTGGTGCGCCCGGCCGTTCCCCCGGCCAGCCCCGCCGTCGCCGCCGCCGTGGAGGACGCCATCGCCGTCCTCGCCCCCGAGGTGACCGTCACCATCGAAGGCGGCCGCGCGGAGGCGGACGACCTGGCCGCGGGACGCACCCTGCTGCCCGTCGTCGGAGTGAGCGGGTGACCGCCACGCTGCGCCGCTTCCTCGCCCGCGACCCGGCCGCCGGCCGCGCCCCCCGGTGCGAGTTCTGCGGCGAGTCGATGCCGGGCGGGACGTCGGACCGGCAGGCGGGCGGGCAGCCCGGTGGGCACGGGCACGTCGCGGATCTCGGCGCGCGCTCCATCCTGTGCGCCTGTGCCGGGTGCCGGTTGCTGTTCACCGCTGCCGGCTCAGGCGGTGGGCGGTACCGGGCGATCCCCACCCGGTACCGGTACGCGCACCGGTTCCCGGCCGCCTCCGAGCTGCTCGCGGCCGCGGCGATACCGGTGGGCCTCGCGTTCTTCGTCATCCACGACGGGCAGATCAGCGCGTTCTACCCAAGCCCCGCCGGGGCGACGCACTGCGAGCTGCCGTCCGACCTGACTCCCTCCGCCGCCCCGGCCGGTACCGCCGGCTGGCTGCCGGAGCCCGATGTCGAGGCGCTGCTCGTCCACGTCACCCGCGACGGCCAGAGCGGCTACCTGCTGCCGATCGATGCCTGTTACCGGCTCGTCGGCGAGCTGCGGCTGCACTGGCGCGGCTTCGACGGCGGAACCGAGGCCCGCGCGCGGCTCGCCGCGTTCCTCGCCGACGCCCGCCGCCAGGCGGGCACCGGCACCGGCACGGGCACGGGGGTCGGCTGATGGCCGATCTGACCTTCAGCTGCGTCGATGTCGCCCCGCTGCGGCACGCGGCTGCTCCGGCACTGCTGTTCCGCCTGCACATCGAGGAGAACAGCGGCGAGCGGCTGCACGCGCTGGCGCTGCGCTGCCAGATCCGCATCGAGACCGCCCGCCGCCGCTACGACGACGCGGAGGCACAGGCCCTGACCGGGCTGTTCGGTGCCGGCCCGCCGCACCCGATCCAGTTCGCGACGGTCTCCGCGATGGTCCCTGGTTTCACCGGCGCCGCGGAGGTCGATCTCACGGTGCCCTGCACCTACGACCTCGAGGTCGCCTCCGGGAACTACTTCAGCTCGCTGCGCGATGGTGTGATCCCCCTGGACCTCCTGTTCAGCGGAACCGTGTTCGGCCTTGGCCCGCACGGGCTACGCGTCGAGCAGGTGCCCTGGCACCTGGAGGCCTGTTACCGGCTGCCGGTGACTACCTGGCGCGAGCTGATCGACCTGTACTTCCCCGGCACCGCGTGGCTGCGCCTGGACCGGAGCACCGTCGACGCCCTGGCCCGCTACCGGCGCGACCGCGCGATCCCCACCGCGGACGCCGCGATCACCTCGCTGCTGGCCGGAGGCGCACCATGACCAGAGTCGACAGGGCCGGAGCGGACCCTCTCGCCTTCCTGGACGAGGCCGCGCGGGCGGTGTCCGACACCGTCCTCTACGAGGGCTACCTCCTTTACCCGTACCGGGCCGACGCGCTGAAGAACCAGCACCACTGGCAGTTCGGCGTCCTGATGCCGCCGGCCGCCGCCGCCCCGGGCAGCGGAGAGCACAGCAGTGCGCACACCGAGTTCCTCCTGGACGGGCCGGCGGACGCCCGGCTCAGGGTCGGTGTCCGCTGGCTGTGGGAACAGGGCGACACGACGCCCGGGTCGGCGAAGCCGGCCAGGGCCGCTCGCCGCGGCGAGGCCGCGATGGGCTTCGCGGTACAGGTCGGCGATCTGCTCGCCGCCCCCACCCGGCGGGTGCTGGCCGCTGACGGCCCGAGCGGGCGGCGGGGCGAGGTTCTCCTCGATGCCCAGCGGCTTCCTGGCCCCTTCGGGGGGTTCCGGATCCGCGTCACGATCCGCAACACCTCTGCCGTGGAACCTCCGGCCGACGAGGAACCACCCGCCGACACCGTCCCCCGGACGGACGAGCGGGACGCCGCACTCGCCACCGCGTTCCTCGGCGTCCACCTGGTCACCCGGGCCGACAGGGGCAGCTTCCTCTCCCTGGCCGACCCACCCGAGTGGGCGGCGGACGCGACGCGGGCCTGCGTCAACGAGCGGCTGTGGCCCGCCCTGCTGGGCCAGGCCGGACCTGCCGACATGGTCCTCGCCGCGCCGATCATCCTGCCGGACCATCCCCGCATCGCCGCCGAGAGCCCGGCGCCGTTCTGCGACGCGACGGAGATCGACGAGATGCTTGCCCTGCGGACGTCCACCCTCACCGACGCCGAACGCCGTGGTGCGCGAGCGACGGACCCGCGCGCGGCGGACCTGCTCGACGCCGTCGCCGAGCTCGCGCCAGCCATGGTCGAGAAGCTGCACGGCCGGACCTCCGTCACCCCGCCGAGCGCGGCAGGCACCCCGGCCCCGGCGCCGCCCGCGCATCTGGCCCCGGGCGGCGCGGTACGGATCCGCCCACGCCCGGGTGAGGTCATGCGCACGGACGCGCAGGACATGTTCGTCGACGGCGCGGCGGCCACCGTCGCCACCGTCCTGCACGACGTGGACGGGCAGACCCATGTCGCGGTCACCCTCGACGACGACCCCGGCGCGGATCTGCGCCGCGAGTTCGGCCGCTTCCTGTACTTCACGCCCGACGAACTGGAGCCCCGATGACCACGCCGGGAACGGACCTGGACGGGGCGGCCACCGGACCCGGACCGGCCGCCCGCACGCTGGTCGCCGGGGTCGGCAACCTCCTGCTCGGCGACGACGGGTTCGGCGTCGAGGTGGTGCAGCGCCTGCTGCGCGGCGGGGTGCCGGCCGGGGTCACCGCCGCCGACTACGGGATCAGCGGCCTGCAGCTCGCCTTCGACCTGTGTTCCGGGTACGGGACGGTGGTGCTCGTCGACGCGCTCGGCCAGGGGCGCCCACCGGGCACCGTCTCACTGGTCGACCTGGGCGGCGCGCGGACGCCGGTCTCTCTCGACGCCCACGGGATGCGCCCGGACGCCGTTCTCGATCTGGTCACGACGCTCGGCGGCAACCTCGACCGGGTACTGCTGGTCGGCTGCGAGCCGGCGCGGGTGGACCACCGGATCGGGCTCTCCGCACCGGTGGCCGCCGCGGTCGCGCCGGCGCTGACCCTGATCCGCTCGGTCATCGGCACCGGTAGTCCCGACGGGCCGCCCGTGACCAGCACGGACGCGCTCTCCCCGGTCCCGCTGCCCCTCGACCTCTCGCTCATCGAACCACCGGTGATCGAACTGTCCACAAGGGAGTGATCATGTCTCACTGGATGCTGCTCACCGCCGCGGCGGCGGGCCTCGGCGCAGTCGCTGTCACGGTGGCCCCGGATGTGCGGCGCTACCTCGAGTTCAGCCGGCTGTGATCCGGATGTGTCTCGGCATCCCCGGCGAGATCGTGGCGATCCGACCGGACAATCCAGACATCGCGACGGTTGACGTCAGCGGGGTCCGGCGGGCGATCAACATCGGTCTGCTGGACGCCTGCCCGCCCGGTCCGGGGGACTGGGTCCTGATCCATGTGGGCTTCGCCCTCTCGCGGATCGACGAGGCGGAGGCGCAGGCCGCGATGGAGTTCCTCACCAGCATCGGCCGGGCCTACGACGACGAGCTGGCGGCCCTGCGTGCGTCATCCATCGACTGACCGGAGAGGTGGAGCTGATGCGTTTCGTCGACGAGTACCGGGACGCCGGCACGGCGCGGGCGTTGTCCGCCCGCATCGCCGGCCTCTGCGAACCCGGGCGTGACTACGCCTTCATGGAGGTGTGCGGCGGGCACACCCACACGATCTACAAACACGGACTGGAGGACCACCTCCCGCCGGCCGTCTCCCTGGTACACGGGCCGGGCTGCCCCGTCTGTGTCATCCCGATGGGCCGGGTCGACGATGCCATGCACATCGCCCGTCAGGACGGGGTCATCATGACCTCGTTCGGGGACATGATGCGCGTCCCGGGCAGCCACGGCTCGTTCTTCGACGCGAACGCCGAGGGCACCGACATCCGGATGGTCTACTCCCCCCTCGACTCGCTGAAGATCGCGCGGGCGAACCCTGACCGGAGAGTGGTCTTCATGGCCATCGGGTTCGAGACCACCACGCCGTCGACGGCGATGACGGTCCGCCGCGCGGCGCAGGAGGGGCTGCGGAACTTCTCTATCTTCTGCAACCACATCACGATCGTCCCGGCGCTACGGGCGATCCTCGACTCCCCCGATGTGCGCCTCGACGGCTTCGTCGGCCCGGGCCATGTCTCGACGGTCATCGGCTGCCGGCCCTACGACTTCATCCCGCGTGACTACGGCCGGCCGCTGGTGGTCTCCGGCTTCGAGCCGCTGGACATCCTGCAGTCCATCCACCATCTGCTGCGCCAGCTGCGCGACGGGCGCTGCGAGGTGGAGAACCAGTACACCCGGGTCGTCGCCGCCGAGGGCAACCCGGTCGCGCTCGCCGCGATCGACGAGGTGCTCGAACCACGCGCCGACTTCGAGTGGCGTGGCCTGGGCCGCATCCCGTGGTCGGCCATGCAGGTGCGGGAGCGCTATGCCGCCTTCGACGCGGAGCGGATCTTCGCGCCGCCGGGAGCCCGGGTGGAGGATCCGAAGGCCTGCCAGTGCGGAGAGGTGCTCACCGGCGTCATCAAGCCGTGGGAGTGCAAGGTCTTCGGCACCGGGTGCACGCCGGAGACCCCGATCGGGGCATGCATGGTCTCCCCCGAAGGGGCCTGCGCGGCCTTCTACAACTTCGGGCGCCTCCGGCACCGCACGCTGGGCGCCGAGAGCGGCAGCGCGGGCAACGCGAAGGCTCCGAAGGCGGTGAGCACGGCATGACGGCAGCAGCCCAGAGAGGCGGGGCAGGCGGTACCGGCGGCGCGGGTGGTGGCGCGCGCGGTCCTGGCGGGAGGGGTGGTGCCGGGGTCCTCGACCGGGTCGAGGCGGCGAGGCGGCGGCGACCGAAGCTGCGCGACACCCACATCACGTCGGCACACGGCGCCGGCGGCAAGGCCACGGCGACGCTGATCGACGCGGTGTTCCTCGAGGCGCTGCGCAACCCGCTGCTGGAGCCGCTGGAGGACGCCGCGGTGTTCACCGCCGGCGCCGAGCGCCTCGCCCTGACCACGGACTCCTTCGTCGTGACGCCGCTGTTCTTCCCCGGCGGCAGCATCGGCGACCTGGCGGTGAACGGCACGGTCAACGACCTGGCGGTCGCTGGCGCCCGGCCGCTGCACCTGGCCTGTGCGGTCATCCTGGAGGAGGGGATGGACGTCGAGGAGCTGCGGCGCATCGTCGGCGACCTGGCCGGGGCGGCAGCCCGCGCGGGAGTCTCGGTCGTCACGGGGGACACCAAGGTCGTCCAGCGCGGCCGGGCCGACGGCTGCTACATCACCACCACCGGCGTGGGCCTGGTCGACCCCGACCTGCACCTCGGCGCCTCCATGGCCCGGCCGGGGGATGTCGTCCTGGTCACCGGGCCGATCGGCGACCACGGCATCACCGTGCTGCTGGCTCGCGGCGAACTGGACATCAGCGCCGACCTCCGGTCGGACACCGCGCCGCTGACCGGGCTCGCCGCCCGCCTGCTCACGGCGACAGGCCCACGTTCGGATCACAGCAGGCACGGCGAGCACGACGGGCGCAGCGAGCACCGTGGGCACGGCGGGCTGCGCGCGATGCGGGACGCGACCCGCGGCGGGGTGGCAACGATCCTCAACGAGGTGGCGCGGGCGTCCGGTGTCGGGGTCGTCGTCGACGAGGACGCGGTGCCGGTGCGCACCGAGGTCCGCGGCGCCTGTGAGCTGCTCGGCCTCGACCCGCTGTACGTGGCCTGCGAGGGCCGGATGGTCGCGGTCGTCGCCCCCGAGGCGGCCGACGCGGCGCTCGCGGCGCTGCGCGCGGATCCACTCGGCGCGGGGGCGGCGGTGATCGGCCGGGTCGTCGACGAACCGCCGGGAACCGTGCTGCTGAACACGACCTTCGGCGGCACCCGGATCGTCGACCTGCTCGTCGGCGACCCGCTGCCTCGGATCTGCTGAGCGGCGGCGGGCAGGTGCACGAGCTCTCGGTCACCGTGGGTCTCGTCGACATGATCACCGAGCGGGTGCCGCCGGACCTGCGGGTCACCCGGGTGGCCGTCGAGATCGGCCGCCTCTCCGGGGTGATGACCGACCCCGTCCGGTTCTGCTTCGACCTGGTCGCCGCCGGCACCCCGCTCGAGGGCGCGCGCCTGGACGTCACCGAGCCGCCCGGGCACGGCCGGTGCCGCCGGTGTGGCAGCGACGTCGCGCTGCCGGACCTGCTCACGCCGTGCCCCTGCGGCAGCCATGAGATCGACCTGACGGGCGGCGAGCAGGTCCGGATCACCGCGGTCGAGGTGGAGCCGGCCCGCGAGGCGGGCTGAGGCGCCGGCCGGCGGAGGGTCGGCGGGCAGGTTGCCGGTCACGGCCAGCCCGGCGGAGGCATCGGTCAGCCCGGTGGCGCGCGGAGCGGTGGGTGGGACGAGGGTGGGAGGTGGCCCATGTGTGGCACGTGTGGTTGTGACAGTCGGCAGGCCAGCCAGGACAGCCGGAGCTGGGCGGCTTCCGGGGCTCGGGACATCCGTCAGGGGGGCGAGGCGCCCTCCGCAGTGGGCACGCAGGCCCGCACGATGCGCCTTGAGCTGGACGTCCTGGCCCGCAACGACGAGGCGGCCCGGGCCAACCGGGCGTGGCTGGCAGCGCGGCGGGCCTGCGCCGTCAACCTGATGAGCTCCCCCGGCGCGGGGAAGACGACACTGCTCGAACACACGATCCCGGCCCTCGCCGGGTCGGTCGCCTGCGCCGTGGTCGAAGGAGACCAGGAGACACCGCTCGACGCGCAGCGCATCCGCGCGACCGGCGCGCCCGCGTACCAGGTGAACACGGGGACCGGCTGTCATCTGGAGGCCGCGACGGTCGGGCGGGCACTGCGCGCGCTCGACCCGCCGGCCGGCGTCGACCTGCCGGGCGGCGGGTCGGTGGTGCTCATCGAGAACGTGGGGAACCTGGTGTGCCCCGGGCTGTTCGACCTCGGCGAGTCGGCCCGCGTGGTGCTGGCCTCGGTCACGGAGGGCGAGGACAAGCCCTGCAAGTACCCGCACATGTTCCGGGCGGCGGATCTCATCCTGCTCACCAAGGTCGATCTGCTGCCCTGTCTGGCGTTCGACGGTGACTCGTTCAGCGGCGCGGTCCGTCAGGTCAATCCGTCCGCGCCGGTGCTGCCGGTGTCGGCGACCGACGGCACCGGGCTGGCCGACTGGCTCGCCTGGTTGCGGTCGCTGGTCGACCGGGCGCTGGCGACGACGGCCTGACCCAGGCTGATCCCGCCGTCGTTGCACGGCACCCGCGCGTGGGTCAGCACGGTGAAGCCTTCGCGGGCCAGGCCGTCCGCGACGTCGCCGAGCAGCCGCAGGTTCCCGAACACGCCCCCGGACAGCGCCACCGTGCCCGCGCCCGGCGCGGCGATCCGCTCCCGCAGCGCCACGCAGGTGTCGACGGTGAGCCGGGCCAGGGTGCGGTGGAACCGGGCCGCGATGACCGGCGCCTCGACACCGTCGCGCAGGTCCTCGACGACACCGGCGATCAGGTCGGCGCCGCGGAGCCGCAGGGCCTCCCCGCCGTCGGCCCCGGCTCCCCCGGCCGGACAGGTGCCGGCCGGATAGGTGCCGTGGTTGCCGGGGGCCGCGATCTGTTCCAGCTCGATCGCGGCCTGGCCCTCGTAGCGGATCGTGTCGCGGACGCCGACCAGCGCCGCCGCGGCGTCGAACAGCCTGCCGACGCTGCTGGTCAGCGGCACCACCGACCGGGCGCGGGCGAGCTTCACGACGGCGTCCCACTGTTCCGCGTTGCGGTGGGCGACCGCCATCGTCTCCGGGGCGTCAGCTCCGCAGGCCAGCAGGTACGCGGCGGCCATCCGCCACGGCGCGCGGACGGCCGCCGCCCCGCCCGGCAGCGGCACGGGTTCGACGTGCGCGACCCGGGCGAAACCGGCCAGGTCGGCCCACAGGAACTCGCCGCCCCACAGGGTGCCGTCGGTCCCTAAGCCCAGGCCGTCGAAGGCCACACCGAGTACCGGCCCGGACTGCCCGTTGTCGGCCAGGCAGGAGGCGATGTGCGCATGGTGGTGCTGCACGCCGACCACGGGCAGATCCTGGTCGAGCGCCCACTTGGTGGAAAGGTACTCCGGGTGCAGGTCGTGGGCGACCAGCTCCGGCTGGACGTCGAACAGCCGCCGCAGGTGCTCGATCGCGCCGGTGAACGACAGCAGCGTCTCGTGGTTCTCCAGGTCACCGAGGTGCCCGGAGAGGTAGGCGCGCCGGCCCGCCGCCAGGCAGACGGTGTTCTTCAGCTCGGCGCCACAGGCGAGCACGGGCCGTCGGACCTCCATCGCCCGCCGCAGCGTCACCGGCTCCGGGGCGTAGCCGCGGGACCGGCGCACCAGGGTCTCCCGCCCCCGCACCGACCGGGCGACGGAGTCGTCCAGCCGGGTGTGGATCGCGCGGTCGTGGAGCAGGAAACCGTCCGCCACCCGGCGCAGGGCGCGCAGCGCCTCGTCGTCCCGGAACAGGATCGGCTCGTCGGAGATGTTGCCGCTGGTGAGCACGATCGGGCCGGGCAGCCGGGCGAGCAGCAGATGGTGCAGCGGCGTGTACGGCAGCATCACCCCGATCGTCGCGACGCCGGGTGCGACCGACGGCGCGATGCGCGGCGGGCCGGCGTCGCGGTGGTCGAGGAGGACGATGGGGCGGCGGCGGCCGGTGAGCATCGCGCGGGCGGCCGGGTCGAGGAAGCACATCCGTTCGACGTCGGGCAGGTCACGGGCCATGATGGCGAAGGGCTTGCCCTCCCGGCGCTTGCGCCGTCGCAGGGTGCTCACCGCCCGCTCATCGCCGGCGAGCACGGCCAGGTGGTAGCCGCCGAGGCCCTTGACCGCGAGGACGCCGCCGGCGCGCAGCAGCCCGGCCGCCTGGTCGAGCGCGTAGGTGGACCGCGCCGCCGGATCACCGGCGAGAACCGCGGCACCGGGCGGCCGCAGCCCGGTGCCCGCGCGCAGGCCGGGGCCGAGCCGGAACTCGGAGGTGAGCCAGTACCCCGGCCCCGGCCGGAACTCGAGCGTGGGGCCGCAGGCCGGGCAGCACACCGGCTGCGCGTGGAAGCGGCGGTCGGCCGGGTCGTGGTACTCCGCGCCGCACCGCGCGCACATCCGGAACGGGGCCATCGTCGTCGCCGCCCGGTCGTAGGGGACGTCCATGATGATGGTGAAGCGCGGCCCGCAGTTCGTGCAGTTGATGAACGGGTACTGGTAGCGGCGGTCCGCCGGGTCGGCCAGCTCGGCCAGGCAGTCGTCGCAGGTGGCGCTGTCCGCGCAGACCTGGGTCCGCGGCCCGCCCGCGCCGGGCGCCGCCGTGCTCTCCACGATGCGGAAACCGGGCGCGCCCGCCGGCGGCGCAGCTTCCTGGTGCGCGCCGCCGCTGTCGGCGCTGTCGCCGCCGCTGTCGGCGCTGTCGCCGGTCCCGGCGGTGCCGGCGGTCGGGAGGCGGATGACGTCGACAGACTCGATCTCCGCCAGCGGGGGCGCCTCGTCCCGCAGCGCGGTCAGGAACGTGGCGATACCGCGACGATCGCCGTCCAGCTCGATGTGGACGCCTTCGCCGTTGTTACCGACCTCGCCGCCGAGCCTCAGCCGTGTCGCCAGACCATGGACGAAAGGGACGGAAACCGACGCCCTGCACGATGCCGGTCACCTCGACCCTGACATGCTCCTGAGCAGCCACCCGTCCAGTGTCGCCCAGCTCATCCGGGGTCGCCCAGCGGGCGGCCGAAGGACTCCCCGTAGACCAGGTCGGAGACGGGGCGGCGGCGCAGTCGCCGCGGGAAGTCCCGCTCGGGGTAGCCGACAGCCAGCAGCGCCGCGACCGCGTAGCCCTCCGGGATGCCGAGCAGCGCCGACACCTTCGCCTCGTCCGCGACGAGCAGCGTCGTCAGCGCGGTGGCGACGCCGGCGCCGCGCAGCGCGAGGCAGAGGTTCTGCACGATCGGGTACACCGACGCCCCGCCGACGATGCTCAGCCGGTCCAGGTCGGTGTCGGTCGGGTGCAGCGCAGCGAGCTTCGCACAGACCACCACGAGCACCGGGACGTCCGCCAGGGTGCGCACGAAGTGGTCCGTGTCCGGCGTCGCCGTGATCCCGCGCTCGTCCAGATAGGGCTGCCAGCGGGCCAGGTAGAGGTCCGCGAGCGCGCGGCGGTGCGCCGGGTCACGGACCACCACGAACCGCACCGGCTGGCGGTTCCCGCCCTGCGGGCCGAAACGCGCCGCGTCGAACGCCTCCAGCAGGACGTCGTCGGGCACCGGGTCCGGCCGGAACCGACGGCAGGTACCCGTGGTGCGCATCGCGTGCAGCAGCTCCATGGGCCGATCCTGGTCGAAGGAGACCTCCACCTGCTGGAAGCTCTTGAACTGCTCCGCCTGCGCGTACGCGGTGTACACCCGCCGGTCCGAATCCGTCAGGACGACGTTGTCCACAAACGGCGTGAGCAGTGCCCGCGGGTAGAGCCTCCCCGCCCGCACCGAGTTGATCTCCATGGCGAACACGATCACCGCGGCGAGCAGGTAGAGCCAGGTGACCAGGCCGAGCACCAGGGCGAACAGGCCGTACACCTGGGTGCGGCCCTGCAGCTGGTACTGCAGCAGGTAGGTACCGGCCGACTGGATGACCTGCCAGCCCAGCGCCGCCAGCGCCGCCCCCGGCAGGTTCGTCCGGAACGACACCTCCTTGACGGTGAGCAGGCGGAACGCCACCAGGATCAGGCCGGTGTTCCCGGCGATGCCGAGCAGCACCGCCAGCACCTGCAGGCCGACACCGAGCCCCGTGCCGAGGTCGCTCGCGCGGGTCGTGATCGCCGACAGCAAGGTCGTCAGGACCACACCGAGACCCAGCAGACCGATCAGCCCGAAGCTGCGCACCCGCGCCAGGAACGGGTTCGGCCGGGAGCGCCGCGGCACCGCCCACACCGTGTCCAGCGCGTTCCCGAGCGCGCGGGCCACCCCCAGGCTGCCCCAGATGCTGCCGAGCACACCGATCGCGACCGCCGCCGCACTGCCCCGAAGCGCGCGGACGTCGCTGCGCAGCTGATCACCGATGATCGGGAACTGGCTGAGCGCCGAGCTGACGACCTGCTCCTGCAGATCCGCGTGCCCGGCGAGCACGAAACCCAGACCGGTCACGAGCAGCAGCAGCAGCGGGAACAAGGAGAGGAACCCGTAGAACGCGATCAGCGCGGCGAGGTAGCCGCCCTGGTCCTCCGCGAACTTGTAGACCACCGCCAGCGGGAACGCGACACTCGGCCTGCTCTGCTGCGCACGATCAAGACGTACGCCGAGGCCCATCCCCCGCCTCCTCGGTTCCGGCGCGCCGCTCGGGCAGCACCCCCGCAAAAGTATCTGGCCCGACAACCGCGATCGTAGGGAGGACCTGCACCGAGGTGTCCCACTCCGATGCGGGATCTACACCGAACGGCCGGCAGGATCGCAAGGCGCTGAGCGTGGGCGTCGGTGACGTTCGGCGGGGTGGCGGACACAGCGGCGGACGCGATCGCGGACGGGGTGGCGGACGGGCGTGCTCACGAACGGATCGAGATCACCACGTTGCCGAGCTTCCGCCCGGACTCGACATACCGGTAGGCGTCCACGATCTCCTCCAGCGGGTACTGCCGATCCAGAAGCGGCTGGAACTGCCCGGAGGCGAGCAGGTCCCGGAGGTGCTCGACCATCTGCTGGTCGATCGAGGGGAACGGGAACATCACCTTCCTGCCACGCGCCAGCGGGGTGAGCGCCGCCAGCAGCAGGTTCTGCCCGAACCGGCCGGGCTCGCCCGAGGCGTACACCCCGCCGGGCCGGAGCAGTCTCCGGCACCGGCGCCACGAACTCGCGCCGACCGCGTCGAGCACGGCGTCGTAGCCGGCCTCGTCCTCGTCCCGGGTGAAGTCCTGGGTCGTGTGATCGATGACCCGGTCGGCGCCCAGCGCTGGCATCCGGTCGACCCCGTCGGGCCCGCACACCGCCGTGACACGGGCACCGCGGCACGTCAGAAGCTGGACCGCCGCCGACCCGATGGCCCCGCTCGCCCCGATGACGAGGACCCGCTTCCCCTCCCAGGCCGGGATCCTCCTGATGAACGACAGGGCGTAGTGCGCGCCCTCCGTGGCCGCCGCGGCCTGCTCGAAGGAGACCCCTGCCGGTATCCGCGCCAGCGGCCCGTCGGCCCGGACGGCCACGTACTCCGCGTGCGCTCCGAAGGGGCCCTCGTTGTAGCCGAAGATCTCATCCTCGGGCTGGAAGGCGATGACCTCGGGGCCGACCGCCTCGACCACCCCGGCGAACTCGTTCCCGAGAGTCGTGGCCTTCGGCCTGGCCAGCCCGGATGACAGCCGCAGGATGAACGGCCGGGCGGCCCGGTAGCCGCAGTCAGTCCGGTTCACCGTCGCCGCATGCACCCTGACCAGCAGCTCACCAACACCGGCCCGGGGTCTGTCGACCTCCCGGATCTCCACGACCTCCGGCGGGCCGTATCTGGTGTGCACCGCAGCCCACATCCGCAAGCATCTCCTGTGACTCTCATCGCGCCTCGCGGACCTGGGTAATCGGCTGGACCAGGCCTTCTGCGACTGCCGCGTTCTCCTCCAGGACCAAGCGGCCCCTACGCTGTCATACCTGTACGAGGATTTCGGGTGCTCGCGGTCACGGGTAGGCGCCGTTCGTCGGATTGTGGCCGGTGCGGGCAGTGCCATTCGGGGCGCGGATTTCGGCCGGCAAGTAACGGACTCGACCGTTTTGCCATACTTCGGCGCATGCGATGGAGATTTCGACGGTATCGATGGGGGCCGGCGGTGGCGCTCCTTGCCGCCGCCGTCCTGCTCGCAGGTTGCGGTGGGAATGACATCGAACGGCCAGGCGAAGGCCCAGCGCCGACCGGCCCCGCGGCGGCCCCGGCGGACGCCACAGCGGCCTGCCTGGCCCTGGCCCGCAGCCTGGATGACCTTCGCCCGGCGGTGGACCTTTCGCGCCCGGGGCCGACCCATCGCCGGATGAACGGGGTGGGGGGTCTCGTCCGTGCGGCGGCCAGCTACGACAGCCGTCTGGGGACGCTGGAGGAGGCTGTCGACCGAGTCGTGGCCGCCGCCATGGCACTGGACGCAGCCGGTCTCACCGAGGCCGTCCCGGCCGCGCTCGCCGTCTGCCGGACAGCCGGCCTGCCCACCGGACAGGACGACGGGTCGGACGCGGCCGCGGACGCGGCGGCAGGATGCGCCGCGGTGGCGCGGAGCCGGGACCTGTTCGCTGCCACCGACGTCCAGTCGGTCACGTTCGAGACCAATCTGCGCCTCGGCGGGGCCGAGGAGCTGCTGATCGCGGCGAGCGAAGCGGAGAGCCGCTACCAGCCCGTGGCCGACGCGATCAGGCCGGTGCGGGAGCACCTGACGGTCCTGGCGCTCGACCGGCTACCCGCCAGCGGTGCCCGCGCGCTCGCCACCTGCGGACAACAGGGACTACCGCACGAGTAAAGGTACGAGAAGGCACACGGGGACCGTCACGCCGCGCATCCACCTCACCGGACACCCCGCCCCGCGCCAGACACCGGCCGAGCGGCCTCGGACACCCTCATAGGATGAACACATCCCGACAACCTCCCGAACAGCCAGGAGCGGTGCGTGCGAGAGATTGCCGTGTTCAGCGGAAGCGCCCATCGGCAGCTCGCCGACGAGGTGTGCAGGCACCTGGGCGTGCCGCTGTCACCGGTCCAGATCGACCGGTTCGCCAACGACTGCCTCGAGGTGCAGCTGCAGGCGAACTGCCGCGAGCGTGACATCTTCATCATCCAGCCGCTGGTACGCCCCGTCCAGGAGCACCTCGTCGAGCTTCTCCTCATGCTGGACGCCGCCAGGGGTGCCTCCGCCGCCCGGACGACCGTCGTCATCCCGCACTACTCCTATGCGCGGTCGGACAAGAAGGACACACCGCGGATCTCCATCGGCGGGCGCCTCGTCGCCGATCTGATGGTCACCGCGGGAGCCAGCCGCATCCTCGCGATGACCCTGCACTCCCCGCAGGTGCACGGGTTCTTCAGCGTCCCCGTCGATCACCTGCACGCGCTGCGCGAGCTCGCCGACCACTTCCGCCAGTACGACCTGTCGAACACCACCGTCGTCTCCCCCGACCTCGGCAACGCCAAGGAGGCGGCACGGTTCGCCCGGCGGCTCGGTGTTCCGGTCGCGGCCGGGGCCAAGCAGCGGTTCGCCGACGACCGGGTCGCCATCAGCGCGGTCATCGGGGACGTCGCCGGTCGCGACATCATCATTCTCGACGACGAGATCGCCAAGGGCAGCACCGTGCTCGAGCTGCTCGACCGGCTCCGTGACATCGGCGTCCGCTCGATCCGCGTCGCCTGCACCCACGGGCTGTTCGCGAACGGGGCGCTGAAGCGGATCGGCGACCAGCCGGACGTCCTCGAGATCGTCTGCACCAACACGGTGCCCGTGCCCGAAGCCGAGCAGACGTCCAAGCTGAAGGTTCTCTCCATCGCACCGGCACTCGCCGAGGCCATGCGGCACATCCACAACGGCGAGTCGGTCAGCGCCCTGTTCGACTGAGGTCGGGCCGCCTGTCCTTCCCGCGTCCACTACGGACAGGTCGGGCCTGGGCCTGCGGCCGAACAGGTGCGACGTCAGCCCCGGGAACCGGCCCTACGCACGGACGCGCTCGGGCGCTACTCGTCCAGCTCTGTCGGGACGACCAGAACGGGCCGCTTCGCCCAGTTGATCACTCGATGGGAGACCGAGCCGGTCAGCAGCCGCTCCAGGACGACCCCGCCGCCGTGCCGGGTGCCGATGACGATCGCGTAGGCGTCGACGCTGTCGGCCACGGCGAGCAGGCGCGCCGCGGGATCCCCGGCCAGGACGTGCAACCGCCAGGGCACGTCGCTGCCCGCCAGTGCCCGTTCCACCAGCGTGCGGACCTTCCTGGTCTGAGCATCCTGGTCAGCCCTGAGGAACCGCTCGGACAGGTGCCGCCCGGGCACCGTGGAGACCATCACGCGGATCTCGCCGCGGCTGAGGGGCTGGACGTGGACAACATCGAGTTCCGCGCCCAGCCGCCGCGCGAGGTCAGCCGCCCGGACCAGGGCGGCGGGAGCTGCTTCCCGGATGTCGGTCCCGACAACGATGTGCTGCATACCCACAGCGTTTCCGCCAGCAGCCCGGCTAGTCGGAACCGGTGCAGCCCCGCTGGTGCCGCGTCACGCTACGTTCGCCCTGCCAACGACCTGGCGTAGCCGCTGGTCCTGGCCAGCTGCCAGGCGATCCACACCATGCTGCCCGTCCGCTGGTCCCGGTCTCGGAGTCCACCGGGTTCCGGTTCCCACCCGAGGTGATCTGCGGGCAGTCCGCTGGTACCTGGGCTTCAGCCCCTCATCTCGCGACGTCGAGGAGCTGCTCGCCGATAACGCAACAGTGCCAGCCGACTCGTTACGCTGAGAACACGGAACGGGGGCCGTCGGGCCGCGCGGGACGCTGAAAGGGCTACGCGTGAGCGGTGAGATCAGGAATGGGCAGAGTGGATCGCCTGGCAACTTGAGGACGCCAGCCACACAGCAATCCTGCGGTATGGGGACTCGGTGGCTGGTACCGAGTACCTGGCGTGGATCGAGCGTTCGTTACAGGAATGTGACCACGTCGTCGCTCTGCTGTCAGAGGCGTATCTGCGGTCGGCGATGGGCCAGACCGAGTTCAACATGGCGTATCAGCGCGACCCACGGATGTTTCACCGAAGAGTCGTTCCTGTCCGAGTGCAGCTTTGCGAGCTCAAGGCGGGATCCCTCCTTGCCCAGCTCAGTTACTTCGACATCTTCGGGCTAGCCGCGGGGCAGGCGTGTGGACCGCCAACCCGACGGCCGGCAGCGCACTCCGGCACGACGGTCGAAAAGCCTCAGGAAGGCGGTTTGCCGCCGGTGCCCTTCGGGGCGGCGTTGTCGCCCTGGCTCGGAATGGACGGCGCCGGCGCGGGCCCGGTTCCGTTGAGGCGCGCGAGGTAGGCGTTGTAAGCGTCCAGCTGGTCGTCCACGCCCGCGGCGTCGACCCGGCGTTCGCGGGTGCGGGCGCGGCGTTCGTCGGTGCGTGACCACTGCACGGCGAGCACCAGCATCACGATCAGCGTCGGGATCTCGCCGAACGACCAGGTGATGCCGCCGGCGGTGCCCTGGTCGTCGAGCGGTGTCGCTCCCCACGGCCGCACCAGCTGCTCGTACCAGCTGCTGCCCAGCACCGTCGTCGTGCTCATGATCGTCAGGCCGAGGAAGGCGTGGAAGGGGATCACCGCGACCAGCATCAGCACCCGCCCCGGATGCGGCGGCCGTTTCGGCAGCGGGTCGATCCCGATGAGCACTTCGAAGAAGTAGAAGCCCGTCATCAGGAAGTGGGCGTTCATGAAAAGGTGCCCGAGGTGGTCGTTCATCAGATACCCGAGCAGCGGGCTCAGGTACAGGATGTAGAGGCTCCCGGCGAAGTTCGCGGTGACGAACAGCGGGTGGGTGACCACCCGGGCCGGCCAGGAGTGCAACGCCGCGAGCAGCCATTCCCGCGGCCCGCTGCGGTACGGCGCTGACGCCGGTCGCAACGCCCGGAGCGCAAGCGTGATCGGCGCGCCGAGGACCAGCGGGATGGGCGCCAGCATCGTGAGAATCATGTGCTGGGACATGTGCACGCTGAGCAGCACCGGGCCGTACAGCCCCAACCCGCCGGAGGTCACCACGACGACTAGGACGAGCCCGGCGAGGAACCCGACCGTGCGGCCGACGGCCCAGCTGTCCCCACGGCGGGCCAGCCTGATCACACCGGTCAGGTAGAGCCCGGCGGCGAGCATTGCCAGGCCGAGGAACACCCAGTCAGGGCGCCAGGATGTCAGCAGCCGCTCCGGCGTGATCGGCGGCGGCATCGGGTAGCCGAGCATCGCCTCCGTGGCATTCGGCGGGACAGCCGCGTCGTTCACCGGCGGGGGCGTCCGGGAAAGGCCGGCGGCCAGGCCGAAGGTCGCCGCCAGCACGCTGATCTCCACCGCCGCGAGCCCGCGGAACACCCGCCGCCGGGCCGCCGGAGACGAATCATCGCCGCCCGCTGCCACTGCCGCTGCCGGTGGCTCGGCGTCGGTGACAGCGCCGCCGGCCGCGACCGCGCCGGACAGGCGGCCGATCACCCGGCGGCGTACCAGGCCGCCGATCGCCACGGCCGCGACCAGCCCGGCGATCTTGCCGAGGATCAGCAGGCCGTAACGGTCCTCGACCAGCGGGCCGAAGCCGCCGAGCCGGACGGCGGCACTGGCGATCCCGCCGACCGCGGTGGCCGCCGCGGCTGCCGCGGCGAGCCGGGAGTAGCGCCGCAGCGCCGCGAGGAACGAGTCGTCGGCCAGCCCGCGCATGGTCGTCAGCGCGAGCAGCCCACCCGTCCAGACGACCGCCGCCAGGATGTGCAGGCCGAGCGCGACGACCGCCAGCGCATGCTGGGACGAGCCGGCCGCGTGGCCGGTGAACGCGGTGGGGATGAGCCCGGCGCAGGCCAGCGCCAGCAGCCACCCGGCGGCCACGGTGGACATCAGGGTCGCGCCCACGAGGGCCACGATCAGGGCACACACTGCCACGACAAGCAGTGCCCGGCCCTGCGGCGTCGCTTCGACGAAGGACCGCAGCGCCGACGGATCCGCCATCTCCCCGGGCGGGCGGGCGGAGATGTCGGAGGCGGTGAAGACCAGCTCCGCGACAGCCGCGGCCGCCCAGACGGCCGCCGCGACGGCTGCCGCCCGGCCGTGCCGGCGGGCCGCCGCCCCCAACCGGCCCTGCTGGGATGGGATGAGCACGGCCGCGGCGAGCAGCCAGCCAACCGTGCCGACCGAGGCCACCTCGCCCACCACCCGGGCGATCGGCAGCCCCCAGTGCGTGAGCGAGCCGGCGTCGGGCAGGCCGGGGAGACTCACCGCGGCGGGCGCCGTCGCGACGATCACCAACAGCACGATCAGTGCGATCGCCGCGGCGACCGCGGCCACGGGAACTGTCACCGCGCTACTCCCGCTTCCGTCGGATCAGCACCACCGCGCCGCCGAGTGCGGCGACCGCGGCGACCAGGACGCCGATGATCCACCAGTCCTCGCCCTCCTTCGGGGGCGCCGGGTCAGCCGGAGCTGACGGTGACCCCGGCCCCGCCGCTCCCACCGGCCCGGCCGAGGTCGCCGTCGCAGCGGTGGCCGCGGGCGTGGGCTGCCCGGCGGGTGCCGCGGTGGCCGCGGAACCCGTGCCGCCGGCGACCGTGAACGAGAACTCGCCGCTGATCGGATGACCGTCGGCCGAGACCACGCGCCAGGCTACGTGGTATCCGCCGGTCGCGAGGTCAGGGAGGGCCACCGACAGGGTTGTCTCGATGACCTGGGGTTGTCCGGTCTCGACCTGCCGCCCGTCACCGCTGGTCACGGCGACGGTGGCGTAGTCCGTCCAGACCGGTTCGTTGAAGACCAGGGAGATCTGGTCGGGCGGTGTGGCCAGCGTGGATCCGTTACCCGGCTCGGTGCGCAGCACCGAGGAGTGCGCCCAGGCCGGACGGGGCGGGGCGACCAGCACCAGGAAGCCGAGGAGCAGTGCGGCGACCGCCGTCAGTGCTGGGGGCACGGTGCGCGGCACCGTAGCGATCGATCCTCGTTGCACCGGGCCGAGTCTACGTTCTACCAGCGGTAGAAGACGGTGCGCCCGGGGACGGGACACCAGCGCCGCGCTCATCCCGGACCGCGGTCAGCAGCCGTTCCAGCGCGGCCCGCGGCACCTCCATCGCCGTCAGCTCCAGGACGTCCTGACCGCCGCCAAGGCGCGGGTCGTCCTGCCCGGGCTCGATGATCAGAGCACGGACAAGCGCACGGGCCTCGTTCTTGGACACCGTGCGGCCCTCACCGGCCGCGGCGCGAATGACGCCTTCGCGCAGGACGTTGCCGATCCGCCCGTGCGCGCGCTCCAGCAGCCAGCGGGCGACGAACCCGCCCCCGGCGGCGAAGCCGGCGGGGGACCCGCCCTCGAGCTCGACCAGCTCCGCGTGGACGGCCACAGACCGGGCGGCGCCCGGGTCGGCCGGCGGCGCCGGACGGAAGGTCAGCCGGTACTTGGGCTCGAGGAGCGCGGCGAGCTGGTCGCGGGCATCGCGGGTGCTCACGTCCGGATGGTCGGCCGGCACCACGAACCGGGCCCTGGCGGCGGTCACGGCGAGCAGGCCACGCAGCAGCAGCGGCCCGGGATCGGCGGTCAGGTCGACCGCCACCTCCGCGTCGGGGCGCAGGTCCCGGAGATAGTCCGAACCGGTGAAAAGGGCGCGCAGACCGAGCCTGCGAGTGCCCGCTCCCGCGGCCGGAACAGCCGGAACAGCCGGAACGGGGGCGGCCGGCACCGCGTCGCCGCCGCGCGCCTCGGGGGCGCCGGCGGCGGTGGCCTCACCGATGACGGTTGTCGCCGTACCCACGTCGATCCGGGCGGCGCTTTCGACGGACTGGCGGCCATGGGTGTAGATGCGCGTTCCGAAGCTCTCGGCCAGCCGGTCGAGGACCTTCCAGGTGCGGGTCGTGGGCGCGCAGACGTACAGATCGCTCGCGCTTCCCACAGCCTGCGCGCCGTCATAGCGGTTGAAGGCCGGAAGAATGGTTTCGAAAACCACACCGAACTGCTGCATGGACTGCTGGACCTGAAATCCCAGCATCGGATGAAGCCGGCTGTGCCCGTAGGCGACGACAACGACACCGTTCGTCCGGTCGCGCAGTCCGGAAAGACCACGGCCGAGGAACAGACCGACACCGTCCGGCGTGTACGGCGGATCGGTGAGGGCGAGATCCGCCCAGTCCCGCGCAGCCGCCGGGAGCGTGAAGCGCAGGTCACCGAACAGCGTCCGGATCGCCAGGTTCTCGGCGCGCGCCGTCTCGTCGATGTACGCCAGCGTCCGCTCGTCGATGTCGACGACGGTGATCTCGGTTCGCGGGCAGGCACGGGCCAGCGCGATCGATGTCAGATCGTGATCGCCGACGAACAGGACCCGCCGCTCGGCCAGGTCATAGGTGGAGCTGAGCCAGTTCACCCGGCGGGCCAGCGTCTGCGCGGTGGCGGCGACGTGGTCGAGATCCCGGCGGGGGGCCGGCGCGGCCGCGATCAGGGCCGCCAGCGCCTCGATCGGGGCGGCGCCGGAGGGCCCTTCCAGCACAGCACCCGCCCCGGCGCCGGGACCCGGACCCGGATCCGGCCCCGGCCCGGGATCGATGTCGTCCAGCCCGAAAAAGGCGCGGTACTCGGCGCTCATATCAGGCCGGATCCGGAAACGGCCCGAATCTTCGGTGAGATCTTCTCCCAGGTTTCGCAGAAGGTCCTCGACTGCCCGCCGTGGTGTCGCGGTCGCCACGATGAGCGCCTCGATCGGCTGGCTGGCCCGCGTCAACAGGGAGATAATTTCGCGCAGCGGCCGGGAGCGCACACCGAAGCCGCCGAGATAGGCCGCAACAGCGTCCACCGAGGAATTTCTGCCGGTCATGTCGACATTCATATCATCGGGGGAGCAGCGGTGGTCAGGTCGGTCCCGGGCACACTGAGCAGACCGGCTGTCACCGTGCGGGAGCAGCCGCCCCGGGTGGTGGTGGTCGGCGGGGGCTTCGCCGGGGTGCGCCTGCTGCGGCGGCTGGAGTCACTCGTCCCGGCGGGGCGGGCCGAGCTCGTCGCCGTCTCCCCTGTCGATCATCTGCTCTACACCTCGCTCGTCCCGCAGGTCTGCGCCAGCTCCGTCGAGCCGCGGCACCTGGCCGTCGCCCTGCGCTCGGTCCTGCGCCGGACACTGCTGTGCCTCGGTGACGCCGTCGCGGTCGACCTCGCTGCCCGGACGGTGACAACGCGCACCGTCGACGGATCAGCCCGCACCATCGCGTGGGACCGGCTCGTCCTCGCGCCCGGCTCGGTCACCGCCACCCCGGAGGTGCCCGGTCTCGCCGAGCACGCGCTGGGCCTGAAGACTCTTGACGAGGCCGTCGCGCTGCGTGATCACGTTCTGGCCCAGCTCGAGCTGGCCGACGCCACGGAGGATCCCGGGCAGCGCTCCGCGCTGTGCACGTTTGTCGTGGTCGGCGGCGGCTACACGGGCACCGAGCTGGCCGCGCAGATGGCCGCGTTCACCCGCCGGGCCACCGCCGCCTGCCAGCGGGTGCGGCCCGGCGACGTCCGGTGGGTGCTGGTCGATCACGCGCCCCGGCTCCTGCACGAGCTCGCGCCGGCGCTGGGCCGGCGTGCCGCCCGGGTGCTCGCCCGGCGCGGGATCGATGTCCACCTCGGCACCTCCGCGGTGGAGATCAGCGCGGATTCCGTCGTCCTCGCCGCGGGCGGGCCGAACGTCCGCCGGCACACCCGGGTACCGACCCGCACCGTCGTCTGGTGCGCCGGGGTGGCGCCCAGCCCGCTCGCGGCCGTGCTCGGGCTGCCGACGGACCGGGGGCGGCTCGTGACCGACGAGTTCTTCCGGGTCCCCTCCGCCGACGGCGTGTTCGCGCTCGGGGATGTCGCCGCCGTGCCGGACTCCACCCGCGGGGGCGCGCCCGCCGGGCAGACGGCGCAGCATGCCGTCCGGCAGGGCGTCGCCGCCGCCCGCAATGTCGCCGCCTCGCTGGGGATCGGGTCAGCGCGCCCCTACCGGCACCGTGACCTGGGCTTCGTCGTCGACCTGGGCGGACGGGACGCGGTCGCGAACCCGCTCGGCGTCACTCTCAGCGGGCTGCCCGCGGCCGTGGTCACCCGCGCCTACCACCTCGCGAGCCTTCCCTCCGCCGCCAACCGGGCCCGCGTGGCGACCGACTGGCTGCTCAACGACCTGTTCGGCCAGGAGATCACCCACTACGCCGCGCCCGGCTCCGCCGGCAGAACGATCGCCGCGTCCGAGAACACCCAGATCTACGGTCGGCGGACCTGACGGCCTACTCCCCGCCGCCGTGACCGGGCACGCCGCCGTGCCCGTGCCCATGCCCGCCGCCGTGCCCGTGTGCGCGGGCGCGGGCGGCTTCGGCGTCGAGATGGCGGCGGGTGAAGAACCAGACGATCTCCAGTGCGACGGCCGCGACGGCCGCGAGGGCGACGCCCGTCCACGGGCCCTTGCTGCCGACCAGCGACAGCTGGAAGAACTCCTGCCCGAACGGCACGGCCAGCACCAGCGCGAACGCCGCCGCCATCACGGCGACGAGCAGGATCCGCCACCAGGTGTAGGGGCGCGCGACGATCACCAGGGCCCACAGCGCGATCAGGAACAGCGTCAGCGTCGCCATGGACGTCTCGGCGTCGAGATCGTCGTAGATCGAACGGGCCACGAAATAGGACACCAGCGTGGCCGCGGCCGCGAGCACGCCGGCCGGCATCGCGAACCGCAGGACCCGGCCGACGAAGTCCGGGCGGGCCCGTTCGGCGTTCGGCGCGAGCGCCAGGAAGAAGGCCGGGATACCGATGGTCAGCGAGCCGATCAGCGTGAGGTGCCGGGGCAGGAACGGGTAGGGCACCTGCGTGATCACCACGACGACGGCGAGCAGGACCGAGTACACCGTCTTGGTCAGGAACAGGTTGGCGACCCGCTCGATGTTGCCGATCACCCGGCGCCCCTCGCCGACGACCGAGGGCAGGGTGGCGAAGCTGTTGTTCAGCAGAACGATCTGGGCGACCGCCCGGGTGGCCTGACTGCCCGACCCCATGGACACGCCGATGTCGGCGTCCTTGAGCGCCAGCACGTCGTTGACGCCGTCGCCGGTCATCGCGACGGTGTGACCGCGTGACTGCAGGGCGGCGACCATTTCCCGCTTCTGCCGCGGGCTTACCCGCCCGAAGATCGAATGGGTCTCCAGGACGTCCGCGAGGGCGTCCTGCTCCTCGGGAAGGGTCCGGGCGTCCACCGGGTCGTCGGCGCCGGGCAGGCCGAGGGTGCGGGCCACCGCGCCGACGGACAGCGCGTTGTCACCCGAGATGACCTTGGCCGCGACGCCCTGCTCGGCGAAGTAGCGCAGCGTCTCCGGTGCCTCGGGCCGCAGCCGCTGCGCGATGACGACCAGCGCGACGGGCGTGGTCCGCGCGGGCACCCCGGCGGGGTCGGCCGCGACGGTGGCGAGGGGGACGTCCAGGCTGGCCAGCAGCAGTACCCGCAGGCCCTGGGCGCCGAACTCGTCGACCTCGGTCAGCGCCGGGTGGCCGGCGGGCAGCAGAACATCGGGTGCGCCGATGAGCCAGGTGGAGGTCGCCCCCGCGGGGTCGGCCAGCTCGGCGCCGCTCCACTTGCGAGCCGAGGAGAACGGCACCTCCGCCTGGACGGACCAGCCGGCCGGGGCGGGGTAGGCATCGATGATCGCCTGCATGCTCGGATTGGGCCGCCGGTCGGCGGCGCCGAGGGTCCCGAGGACAGCCACGACCCGGTCGCGGACGGCGCCGTCCGCGCCGTCCACCCCGTCCGCGACCGGGCCGACGAGGCGCAGCTCGGCGACGTCCATGGCAGCCTCGGTGAGCGTGCCGGTCTTGTCCAGGCAGACGACATCGACACGGGCCAGGCCCTCGATCGCCGGGAGCTCCTGGACGAGGCACTGCCGGCGGCCGAGCCGGACCACCCCGACCGCGAACGCCACCGAGGTGAGCAGGACCAGCCCCTCCGGGACCATCGGCACCAGCCCGGCGACCATCCGCCGGACGCCCTCCGCCAGGTCGTCGTCGTTGACCGCGATCTGGCTGATGATCAATGCGATCCCGGTCGGGATGATCATCCAGGTGACCACCCGCAGGATCGTGTTGATGCCGTTGCGGAGCTGGGAGTGCACCAGGGTGAACCGGCTCGCCTCCTCGGCGAGCTGCGCGGCGTACGCCTCGCGGCCGACCCTCGTCGCACGGAACGCGCCGGAGCCCGCGACGACGAAGCTGCCGGACATCACGTGGTCGCCCGGCTGCTTGTGCACCGGATCCGCCTCGCCGGTGAGCAGCGACTCGTCGACCTCCAGGTTGTCGGCCTCCAGCAGCAGGCCGTCCACGGCGATCTTGTCGCCCGCCCCCAGCTCGATGACGTCGTCGAGGACGATCTCCGCGGCCGCGAGCTCGGCGGCGACCCCGTCACGGCGCACGACCGGCCGCGCCTCCCCGACGACGGCCAGGCGGTCGAGCGTCCGCTTCGCGCGGACCTCCTGGATCACACCGATCAGGGTGTTCGCGATGATCACACCGCCGAACAGGGCGTCCTGGACCGGGCCGACGATCACGATGAGCACGAACAGCACGCCGACGATGGCGTTGATCCGGGTGAAGACGTTGGCACGGACGATCTCGCCGACCGACCGGCTCGACCGGACGGGCACGTCGTTGACCCGGCCGTCCGCGACCCGCTCCGCGACCTCGGCCGCGGTCAGCCCGCCGGGCGCATGGCCCTGATCACTCTCGTGGTCGGCCTGGACACCCGGTTCCTCGGCACCCGCGCTGCCACCGGCTTCGGCGCTGCCCCCGGCTTCGGTCGACGCGGGTGTGGAGGTGGTGGCCACCGGCCGGTCCATTCCGCCGCTCTCCTTCGATCGCTCCGCGGATCTCGCGCTCCCCCTTGCGGGCACCACCGTATTTGACGGCCCAATCCGACGGCCCGCCGCACCGACTCGGGGCAAGGTCGCGCCGGGACGAGTGGGACGTCGGCGAGGTCAGGCCGAACGGCTGCGGGCGGCATGGCCAGGCCGAACGGCCGCGGGCGGCGTGGTCAGGCCGGGACGGCGGGCATCCTGCCGGCGAGAACGAGGGCGAGCAGCAGCAGGCCGAGGCCGACGCGGTACACGACGAACGGCGCGAACCCGTGAGCGGAGACGTAGCGCAGAAACCACGCGATCGCCGCGTAGCCGACGAGGAAGGCCATCACGCTCGCCGCGCCCAGCGGACCCCACGCGACCGTGGACGCCGGCTGCCGCGCCTCCCGGTACAGCCGGTCCAGCCCGAACGCCCCCGACACGGCGACGGCGGGGACGGCGAGCAGGAAGGAGTAGCGCGCCGCCGCCTCGCGGGAGTAGCGCAGCATGAGCCCACCGCCGATGGTCGCCCCCGACCGGGACACCCCCGGGATGAGCGCCGTCGCCTGGGCAAGCCCGATCAGCATGCCGTCGCGGGTGGACAGCTCCGCCAGCGGCCGGCGGGGCACGGCCCGGCTGCCGGCCCACCGGTCGGCGGCGCCGAGCAGCAGGCCCACCCCGGCGAGGGTCCCCGCCGTCAGGCGCAGGTCACGCAGGCGTCCCTTGATGACGTCCTCGAACAGGTAGCCGCACGCGCCGATCGGCACGGTGCCGGCCGCGATCAGCCACGCCATGCGCGCCTCGTCGGCCTCGTCCGGCCGGGCCGGGCCGGGCCCGGTTCCGGGCCGGGCATCGGACCTGGTGGCGGCCCGGCGCGCCCGGCCGGAACGGACGTCGCCGCCCGGGCCCTCGCGTCCGGAGCCGCCGACCGACCGCAGCCAGGCGCGCCCCATACGCGTGATGTCCGAACGCAGGTAAACGATCACTGCGGCGGCGGTGCCGATCTGGGTCACGGCGGTGAACGCCGCGCCCGGGTCCTCCCAGCCGGCCAGCGCGGCCACCACCCGCAGATGGGCGCTGGAGGACACCGGCAGAAACTCGGTCAGGCCCTGGACCAGGCCCAGCACCGCACCCTCGGTCAGGTTCATCGCTTCACCGCGGGATCGGTGTCCACTGCCCCGACGCTATCGGGGCACCCGAGCCACCGCGGACACCGGGTACCCGGACGCCATGGCCCGCCGGCATTCTGGACCTACCGGTCAGGCATCGATCCGGTCAGGCATCGACCGGTCGTCACCGCGGCCCGTCACCGCGGCCCGTCGCCGCCGACCGGGTGTGCTCGGCGACATAGCTGCCCGCCGCGATCGCCACGGCGATCGGCCACTCGATGGCCTCGACGGCTGTAAGCGTCCCCAGACCGACGTAGTAGGCGGTCATCTTCGCGGACGGGATCACGACCGGACCCAGACGGTGGTTCGTGTCCGCCGGGGGCGGGCCCATCTCCAGGCGCGCCGTGACGTAGGGCAGGTGCAGCACCACGGTCCGCCCGTCCTGCGGACGTCCGGCCCGGCCGCGGATCACCCGCCCGATGGCATGGGCCGCCGCCTTTCCGGGACGCGGTAGACGCCCTGGCTCCTCCCCCGACAGGGACGAGCCGCCGGACGCACCGGCCCGGGACGCACCCGCTCGCGTCGCCCGGGGCCGACCCACCGACGGACCGGCGGCGCCTGCGCGCGCGCTCGACGCACGGGCGGGTACCGGGCGTGACGGTGCCGTCCGGGGTGCCGCCGTCCCGCCCGCGGCTGCGCGCGCCGCCGCCGGACGGGACGTGGTCGTGGTCGCACGCGAGGTCGTCGTGCGGGACGCGGCCGTCCCTCCTGCTGCACTCCGTGCGGTGGAGCGCGCGCCGGCACCGGCCGCCGCGGTGCTCTCGGCAGGCGCCGAGGACGACGCCCCGGGCTTCTCGGTGGTACCGGCCGACCGCTTGGGGCCGGAACTGGTCGCCCGCGCCGCCCGTGGGGTCGCGCCGCCTGCACGCGCACTCGCCCGTGTGGTGCCCGCGCCGGATCCCGTCCTGGCGCGCCCGGAGGCCGCGCGGGGCGCCCCCGCCTTGGTCCCGTCAGTGCGGGAAGCAGCCTTCGCGCGGCCGGGCACGGCCTCCCCGGTGCCCGATGCAGCTTCCCCGGCGCCAGCCGGGACGCCGTCGCGCCGCTTGGAGGAATCCCCGTCCGGCGAGGCCGTCGGCTGCGCGTCGGCACCTGTGCGGGCGCCGTCGCCCTGCGCGGTTCCACCCGCGCCCACGCCGGAGCCGGCGGTCTCCGCCGGCTGTGGCGCGCCCGGAGCCGACTGGTCGCCCCGGGTACCGGGGTCCGGTGCTCCGCCGGTGTGGGCCGGGGGCGTGGGCGCGGGCGCCGTCACCGCCGAGGTCGCCCCGGAGCTGCTCGCCAGGGCGCCGACAGCCCCAGCACCGTTCCTGGACGTACTGGTCTCCGATGAGCTGGTCGCCATGGGGCCGTTCCCTCCGTCGCGTGCCGTGCAGCAGCGCACCCACCACAGATCATTATCGCGGAGCGTATATCACTCATGACACAGAGGAGTGTTCGACCTGCCGCACCGTGCGTCACGTCCACCGTTCCTCCGTCGCCCGCGTCTCATTGACCTGGCTTTGCGACGACCCAGCGATTTCTTCCTCGCACCCGGCTTGTCTCATTATCCTTCAGATGTGGACACCGTGCCTCCGAACGACTACAAATGGCTACTCGGGTTCGCGACAGCCAACGTGGTGTTGCACACGCTCACCACCGTCCTCCGCCGGCGCTTCGGTGACGAGGTGGCAGCGACCTACGAAACCTGCGCCCGCACCGTGGTGCTCGGCGCGTTCACCGTCTGGCTGGCCGTGTTCTGGGGGTTCACCTACGCGGCCGTCTTCGTGGGGCTGGGAGCCGCGACCACCGCTGTGGAGCGATACCGCCGCCGGCGGGCACACTCCACGGCGCCGGAGACCGCAGACACACCCGCGGCGAGACGAGCCTGAAAAGGGAGCTCGGCGCGGCGGCGGTCGAGCTTCAGGCAGCCGGACCGCCTACATCGTCCTGGCCACTTCGGCGGCACGCAGCTGACTGATGACCGAGTATCCGGCACGATACAGTGGAGAAAAAGCGTGGCCGGGCTCACTCAGATCATTCTCGGCAACGTCGAAACAACGGCGCCCACCGTAGGTCAACGCCCGAAAGGCGACATGCCCGGCCACCGGAACGGCGGCGCGCTCGCCGTCGTGCTCGAAGCGGGTCAGGCACCCTTCGACGATGGCCAGAAAGTGCCGTGTTGCCGCAACGACCGAGGGGTGGGCGCCACCCCCGACAACACCTCCCCCAGCGCTCGCGTAGAGGCTGGTGGTGCCGTCGGCCAGCGAGACAAGCGTCGTGGTTCCCTCGGATTCACCGATTTCCATCAACGCACCCCACACGACGGTGCCACCTGTGTGCCGAAGCATTCCCTCGACCGCTGGGTCGAGGGTCAGAACACCCTCCCGAAGCCGGTGGAACAATAGCGAACCGCTGTCGGAACGGCGAAGCCCACTCGTGGCGAACATCGTCCAAATCGTAGTGGTGAACCCAGCATCCGTCCCGCCAACCAGCCAGATCCGAACCAAGTGATCAGTGCTGACTACACTTTTGGTGGTCTGGTCGACGGCGTCCGGACCACCGCCGGTCGCGAGGCTCCCCGGGAGCACGGTCCCCGACCCCAACGCACACGGATGGCAGCGGAGCGACCACGTTCCGGAGTTGAGCGCCTTCCCCTCCATCCAGGGCTGCATCGCCCCTGCCCGACGGGCCGTCGTCCATCCGACAGCACCCGCGGCGATGAGAGACGAATCAGTCACGTAGGGCACACTGTCGATGTGATTGTTCCGAGGGGAATGTTCCGGTCGAACGATGCAGGCCGGCCGCACCGCTGTCGCTGTCGTCAGGCCGGCGGCCCCGCTCGGGATCCCGTCGCAGACCGCTGCTGGTCCCGGCCGCGGTAGCCCGAGGCATGACGACCCGCGAGATCTGGCCACGGCAGCCTTCGGACCACCCGCGGCCCGGCACCGCCGTTCGTGCCGAGCCCGGCGGCGTAGACGCGGAACCCACCGACGGAGAGGCGGCGCCGCGCGTCACCCCGGACGCTGGCCACGGCGGAGCGGGGTCCGGACGCCACGGCCGTGTCGACACCGGAGGGCACCGCTCAGGCTGGTTCGGCCGGGACTGGTTCACCACACCGAGGCGCCTGTGGATCTGCGCCGGAGTCTGTGTCGTCCTGTGCGTCATCGCGGCGACCGCCACCTTCTCGATGGCGCAGCGCCGGGCGCATGCTGTCACGGCGATCAGCGGCGCGGTCATGGAGCGCACCGAGGCGTCGTGGGACATCCACCGGTCGCTGGCCCGCGCGGCCGCTGCCGAGGCCGAGACGTTCATCGGGCCGCCGCCGGAGGGCTCCCAGGCGCCCGCGACTCCGCGCTCCGGGGCAGCCGAGGGGGCGGCGGGCACCTCCCGCGAAGGGATCTACCACGAGTTCGATCAGGCGCTGCTGACGGCGGCGGGGGCGATGGTCCGGGCCGGCGCAGGCATCAGCCCGGCGGCAGGGGCGCAGGTGTGCCCGCCGGCGCGAGCACAGCCAGATCCGCGGCCCCCGGTCACAGAGCCCGCCGCGCAGGCAGCGGCAGCCCTTACGACGCTGGTGTGCCTCACCCCGACCTACCAGGAGCTGATCGGTGAGGCCCGGGCGAACAACCGGGCCGGGAACAGCGTGGGCCAGGCCTACCTGCGCAGCGCGAACGCCCTGATGAACGACCACCTGTTGCCCGCGAGCGCGACGCTCGCCCGCTCGCACACCACCGAGCAGGCCCGGCAGTTCGAGCGGGCCACCCGCTCGCGGGACATCGTGTGGCTGGCGGTGGCCGCGGGCCTGGGGCTTGCGGCGCTGATCGGCACCCAGATCCTCAGTGTGCTGTGGACCAGACGGTGGGCGAACCCAGCCATGGTCGCGGCGACACTGCTGGTGCTGGGCGGGATGGTCTGGCCGCTGGCGGCGCTGGCCGGCGAGCGGTCGGCACTGGCCTCGGCCAGCGAAAGCCACCAGCTGCGCGGCCTGCTCGCCCGGGCCAACCACCTGTCGCTGCGCGCCGAGGCGGACGTTCTCTACTGGCGCATCGCCCAGGGCGGTGACATCGCCTTCGACGACGACTTCGACCGGACGGCAGCGCAGCTCGCCTGCGCGGCCTCCGGCAGTGCCACCACGGAGGTTCCCGGCGAGCTGTGTGGCCCGGCGACCTTCAGGCAGCTTGATGCCGGGATCATCAGCCTCATCAAGGAGGCCTGGGATGCCGGCAGCGCCGCGATCGGCAGCGTCGCCGCCGAAGCCCCCGCTCCCGACAGCAGCTCCCCTGCGCGATCCAGTCCCGGACCAGGCGCGTCGGGTGATCGCAGCGCTCCGGACGACCTGCAGGCGGTACCCGTCGCCCTGGAACGTTTCGCTGCTCTGGACAGCGCGCTGACCGGGGCGGACACGGACGCCCGGGCCCGCTTCGACGCCGAGGTCGCCCGCGCGGACAGGGCGCTCTGGGGTGTCGCGATCGGGGCCCTCCTGCTGTTCGGCGGGGCCGCGGCACTGGTCGCCATCGGCCTGGAGCCCCGGATCAGGGAGTACCGGTGACCGGCACGCCGTTGAAGGGCCTGCGCCGTACGTGGCTCGCACTGCTGCTGGTGACCGTGGGGGCGGCGGCCACCGCGTGCTCCACCGTCCCGGCGAAGCTTCCCGCCGCGGCGGACCAGCCCTGGGGGACCCTGGCCACCGCCTCCGCCGACCCCGGCGCGAGCACCACCGCCTCGGGCGAGGACATGCCGAGCGAGCCACGGAACCTCGTACCGCCCATGGATCCCCTGCCGGGACCGGGGTCGTTCCCGCCGGGCGGGTCGCTGCAGAACATTCTCGATCGCGGGTACCTGCGGGTGGGCGTCTCCCGCGACACCCAGCTCCGCGGCGCCTGGAATCCGGTGGAACGCCAGTACGAGGGCTTCGACGTGGACATCGCGCGCAGGATCGCGGATGCACTGTTCGGCCCCGACAATGCGGGTGAAGCGGACACGATCAGGTATGTGCCGGTCAGCTACTCCGAGAGGCTCCCCGCAATCGAGAACCGGCGGGTGGATATCGTGATCAGCACGCTGACCTACACAGAGGCGCGGGCGAGGCGGGTGGGGCTGTCCCAGGCCTACTTCACCGCCCATCCCCGCCTGCTGACCCGACGTGATCCAACCCGTGCGTCAACGGCATCCCAGGCCTCCCCGGTCGCCGCCGCCTTCGCGGATCTCGCCGAGAAGCGGGTCTGCGCGCCGCGGGCGACAACCTCACTGGCCAACCTGCGGCAGAAGCTGGTCCAGTTCGGCGGATTTGAGATCGAGGGCAGCCTGAACGAACTGTCGGACTGCCTCGTCGCCTTCCAGCAGGGCACGGTCGACGCCGTGGCTGCGAACGACGCCAGTCTGGTGGGGATGCTGGAGCAGGACGCCACGGCAGAACTCGGCGACGCCGAAATCGGGGGACAGGAGTACTACAGCGTCGGATTCACCCGCGGTGATACCGAGCTGGCCGGCTTCGTCAACGGCGTTCTGGAGGGTATACGGCGCGACGAGGCTGTCTGGGCGGGGTTGTGCGAAGCTTGGGCTGTTGCCGAGATGCCGTGCGAGGGGTCGAGGCCGCCTGAGCCGCAATGGTCCCGCTGATGGCCGGTACAGGCCAGCTCCGGCGAAAGGCTGGGAACGCACAATGAGCGACGTGAACCCGGCCAGGCCGGTGAATCCCGCCGCGCCGCCACGAGCGGCGGAACCGGCACGACCGTCGAGACCGGCAGGACCGGGCCGGGACGGCGGCGCCGGTGCGGCACGGGCGGTTGACAGCGCGCTGGCGGTTGCGCGCCGCCGTCTCGCCGAGCTCGTCACGCTGGTGACGGGGGCGGAGGATGCGGTGGAGAAGGCTCGCGGTCTCATCGCCGAACCGGCGGGCCTGGTCACCTTCGCCGATCCGGACGTCCTGGACCAGGCCGGCGCGGGCCTGCGCCCCTGGCTGGCGGATCTTTCCGCTGCCGCGCTGACCGGCGGTCGCGAGGCGGACGTGATGGCTGGGCTCGCGCGATGGCACACCCTCGCCGACGAGACGGAGCGGGTGGCGAAGGCAGTGGCCCGTACGAATGCGATGCCGCTCGACCAGCGCCGCGAGCTGCGCGGGCGGCTGGAGGCGGCACACGCGAAGGCCGTCCGGCTGGGGCTCGCCGAGGACGAGGAGCTTTCCGCGCTGCACGCACGGGCATTCGGGACGCTCTACCGCGCACCCAGCGATCTGGTGGTGGCGGAGCGCCTGACCATGGCCTACCTGCACGCTCTGACCGATCATGAGGATGCGGATGCGGATGCGGCGGGCCGGACGCACGGGGAGTTGCCGTGAGTGAACTGACCGAGGTTCCCTGCCCCGAGCCGGACTGCCCGGACGGGTTCATCAAGACCAGCGGCTACTGCAACATGTGCGGGTCGGCCGCGCCGTCGACCGACGCCTCCGACGCCTCCGGTTCCGAGGATTCCCCGAGGTCCCCGAAAGCCTCGGAATCCCCGACGCCGCACACGCAGCCGGTGGACGAGTCGTCGTCGGAGCATGGCCAGGATCCGTTGCGGCTGCCGATCGTCGACGCCCTGTTGATGGCGGACACCCCACCGCTGATGGCGAACCCGACTGTTCCGAACCACCTGCGGGAATGCGCGGCGTGCGGGTCGAAGGTCGCCCGGGCGGGAACGGGCCGCGGCGCGGAGCTGGAGGGTTTCTGCCCACAGTGCGGCCAGCGCTACTCGTTCACGGTCAAGCTCTTCCCGGAGGAGCAGGTCGGGCATTACACCGTGCACGGCGTGATCGCGCACGGTGGCATGGGCTGGGTCTACGCGGCGATGAACAACCGGGTGGGCAAGTGGGTGGTGCTCAAGGGCCTGCTGGACGTCGCCAATCCGGATGCGCGGCGGATCGCCGAGGCGGAGCGGCGGGTCCTCAGCGCGGTGCACCATCCGAACATCGTCAAGATCATCGACTACGTCTCGCACCGGGGCGAGGACTACATCGTCATGGAGTACGTCCCGGGAGTGTCGCTGTCCAGGCTGGCTGACCGGCGGCGGCCGGGACGTGACGGGCGGCCGGAGCCGCTGCCGCCGGCGGACGCCATCCGCTACCTGTTGCGGCTGCTCCCGGCGCTCGGCCACCTGCACCGGCGCGGCCTGGCCTACTGCGACCTCAAACCGGACAACATCATGGTCACCCCGGAGCAGGTCGTCCTGATCGATCTGGGCGGTGCCCGGCGGCTGGACGACCAGACCTCCAGCTTCCTCTCCACCCCCGGCTACCGGGCGCCTGAGCTGGAGGACGGCGAGTTCCGCGCGGCCCAGGAGAGCCGGCACGGCGTCCCGACGGTCGCCTCGGACGTCTTCTCCGCCACCCGCACGCTGGCGCGCCTGGTACTGGGCCGGTTCCCGGGCTTCCTGGACGACCACCGCCACACGCTGCCGGCGCGCGGCGAGTACGGTCCGCTGTCCCGGTTCGAGTCTCTCGACCATCTGCTGCGCCGCGGCACCGCGAAGGACCCGGCGGACCGGTTCGGGAGCGTCGGGGAGTTCGCCGCGGAGCTCACCGGCGTCCTGTACGAGATCGTCACCCGGACCGAGCACCGTCTTCCGCCGCTGGCCAGCCGCTGGTTCGAGCCCGAGCTGCACCCGACGGGAGAGGCGGGCGGCAGCCGCCCGGCCGATGCGGCGGGGGTGCCTGCGGCGGGGCTGCCAGCTGCGGAGCGGGACACGGGCGACCCGCCGGCCGTGTGGGAGATCCTGCCCGAGCTGCGCGTCGACGCCGACGACCCGCAGGCGCGGATCCTCGCGGCGAGCCCCGGCGAGGACCCGGCGGCGCTGGCCGCCCGGCTGGCCGACGTGGAGCGGCCCACCCTCGCGACCCGCCTCGCGCTGGCCAGTGCCCAGCTGCGGGCCGGCGACGCGGCGGAGTCCCAGGCGACGGTCTCCGCCCTGACCGTCGACTTTCCCCGCGACTGGCGGGTGGTCTGGTACCAGGGCGTCCTCGACCTGGCCGCGGGCCGGCCGCGCCGGGCCAGGAAGGCGTTCGAGCGGGTCTTCGCGTGGATCCCCAGCGAGCTGGCCCCGCGGCTCGCGCTGGCGACCGCGAACGAGGCCGCGGACGACCGGGAACGCGCGGCGGAGCTCTTCGACGCGGTCAGCGCCATCGACCCGGCGATCACCAGCGCGTCGTTCGGGCTGGCCCGCTGCCTGGACAGTCCCGCCGGGAAGCTCGCGGCGTACGAGCGGGTCCCGCCGTCCGCCTACGCCTTCACGACCTCCCGGGTGCGGATGATCCGGGTTCTCGTCGGCTCGCTGACCCGGCCCGACCGGGCGGTACCCGCCCCGCCCGCGGTGAGCCGGGATGATCTCGCGCGCGCGGAGGCCGTTCTCGCCGACCGCCGGCTGGACCTCGACCGCCGGCTGGAGGTGGAGCTCCGCCTGGACATCCTCGCCGCGGCGCTGCGCACCGTGAGCGCACAGCCGTCCATACCGGCACAGGCAGCCGCACCGGCGCCGGCGGCTGCACCGGCACAGACGGCTGCACCGGCACAGGCGGCTGCCGCACCGGCGGCCCCGGTGACTGCTCCCGCGCCCGTGCGCCCGACGGTGCTGGGACGTCCGCTGGTGGACCACGACCTGCGGCTGGGCCTGGAGGAGGCGTACCGGGAGATCGCCCGGCTGACCCGGAATCGCCGGGAACGCATCCGGCTCGTTGACAAGGCAAACCGGGTCCGACCGCGGACCCTGCTGTGATCCGGAGATCTCCCATGATCAGTTTCACGGTTCAGGCCGACAGCAGTGGCTTCCTCGCCAGGGACACCACCGACGCGCACGCGCTGGTCACGGTGCGGGCCCGCGAGGACGGGACGCCGGGCCACCGCAACACGGACTACGCGGAGGTCATCATCGTCGACTGCTCCGGGTCGATGATGGCTCCCCCGACGAAGATCTACGCGGCGCGACGAGCGGCCTGCGCCGCCGTCGACGCCCTGCGGCCGGGCGCCCGGTTCGCCGTGATCCGTGGGACGAGCACCGCCCAGCCGGTCTACCCGCCCGGTGGCGGCCTGGCGCCTGCCACCGCGGAGCACCAGGCGGAGGCAAAGCGGCACATCAACCGAATCGACGCGGCCGGCGGGACGGCCATCGGCCGCTGGCTGCTCGCCGCCCGCGACCTGTTCGCGGCGCACACCGGCGGTTTCCGGCACGCCATCCTGCTCACCGACGGGAAGAACGAGCACGAGACACCGGCGGCCTTCCAGGCCGCACTGGCCGCCTGCCAGGGCCGTTTCCAGTGCGACAGCCGCGGGGTGGGCCGCGGTTGGATCGCTGCCGAGCTCAACGCCGTCTCCGACGCCCTGCTCGGCAGCGCCCGCGACATCGCCGACCCGGCCGACCTGGCCGCCGACTTCCAGAAGATGACCGACACCGCGATGGCCCGCCTCCAGCCGGAGATCGCGCTGCGGGTGTGGGTCCCGAAGAACGCGCAGGTCAGCAGCTTCAAGCAGGTCACTCCCGCCATCAGCGACCTGCTGGGGCGGGCCCGGCCGGTCAGTGCGCTGGAATGTGACTTCCCCACCGGCGCCTGGGGCGCCGAGCAGCGCAGCTACCACATCACCGTCTCGGGCCTGCGCCCACGCACGTCGCCGGACCCGTGCCGGCTCGCCCGCATCTCCCTCGTCTCCGGCGAGCAGCAGTCCTTCGGCCAGGCGGACATCACCGCCGTGTGGACGCCGGATCCGGCGCTGTACACCCAGCGCTCGCGGCTGGAGGAACAGGGCCACAAGATGATCAGGCTGGAACGGACCTTCACCGAGGGCATCGACGCGCTGCGCCGCGGCGACGGTCCGACCGCCCTCACGTACCTCCTGCCGGCCCGCGGCCTTGCCTACGACCTCGGCGACGCCGAGAAGATCGAGATGCTGGACCGCGTCCTGCGGACGGACCCGGCCACCGGTGAGGTGCGGATCCGGGACGGCGTCGACCCGCACGACCTGGAGGTGTTCGGCGTGCGCTCCCGCTTCACCAGGCCTGCCGAACCGAAGGACGCCCCATGAGCTCGCCTGCCGTCCCGGAGGACCGCGCCGGTGGGGCTGGCGAGAGTGGTCCCGCCTACCGCCCGCCGACCGGGTGGCTGGCCGGTGCCGCGGCCGCGCTGCCCTACCCGTTGCCCGAGCCGTCCGGCGAGACCACCCACGGCGTGCCCGGGGGGGGCCGGGCAGGACACGGGCTGTGCTCCCGGCCCGGACGAGGAGGCCGACGACCGGGACGTGCTCGGCCTCGGCCTCGGCATCGACCCCGACACCCTCGACGACGACGCCACGCTGGCCTCGGGCCGGTCGTGGCGGCCGGCGGACGTGCCCGACATCGACTTCGACGATCTTCCGACCAGGCCGCCGGCGGACCCGAGGGCCCCATGGGCGACGTCCACGGATCCGTCCGTCGGCAGCTGGGATCTCAGGTCCAAACCCGGCTGGCCCCCGCCCGAGCCGTGCCGGCACTGTGGGACCCGCCGCCTGGTGACCGACGCGTACTGCCTCGGCTGCCGCTACGAGTTCACGACCGGTCGGCGCCCCGCGGTACCGGTGGTCCGGCAGCTGCCCGCCGCGGGTCCGGCCTGGAGCGCCGTCATCGAGGTCGACCCGGTCCACTTCGGGACTCTCATCGGGGACGATCTGCGCCTGCCGGCGGACCGGCTGCCCCGCGTGGTCGCACTGGAGAACCCGGAGATCCTCATCGGCGCCCGGCCGAGCCGCGCGGAGCCAGTCATCAGCCTGACCGGCCCGCTCGACGACCCGGCCGTCTCCGGCCGCCACGCCGGGCTCGTGCGGCAGCCCGACGGCAGCTACGCGGTCGTCGACCACGGCTCCCGCAACGGCACCCGGGTGAACCGGGACCCCGAACCGATCCGGCCGGGACGTCCCGTGCCCCTCCGGGACGGCGACCGGGTGTTCGTCGGCGCCTGGACCCGCATCACCCTGCGCCTGCGTTGAGCGGAGCGGACCGGTGTCCCAACCGGCCCAACCGGCCTGGCCGACCTATCCGACCTGGCCGGCCTATCCGACCTGGCCGACCTGGCCGTCGGGCCAGTGCGGCTGGCGTTCGGTCGGCAGGTGGGCCTGGATGCCGGGCACGTCGCTGAGGAAGTCGGCGTACAACCGCTGCCAGCGGCCGTCGGTGAACATGTCGAGCAGCATCCGGTTGAGGAACGCGACGAGGTCGCTGTCGGCTTTCCGGCGCGCCTCGGCCGCCGGGCCGGTGAGCCCGAGGTCAGTGCGGGCGACCGCCATGCCATAGGGCTCGTCGAGGGTCGCCAGTTCCGCCGCGGACGCGCCGGCGAACGCCTCCCGCCCGAGCACCCTGACGGTCGGGTCCTGCTGCTCCATCCCGGCCAGGATCGTGTCGTCGCTGGCCACCGCGTCGACCTCACCGCGCTGCAGCGCCGCCAGGCAGTCGGCGGACCCCACCCGGCTGACCGGCACCGGTTCCGGCCGGCCTTCCGGGAACCCCGGAAGATTCAGGATCTTCCCGATCGAGGTGCTCCCCTGGGAGGAGCAGACCCGGCGCCCGGAAAGGTCCGCGACGGTACTCAGGCCGGAGTTTCTGGATACCAGCAGGGTGAACGAGGCCTCGAAGTAGACCCCGGAGAAGTTCACCCTCTCCTTGCGCGCGCAGGTCATCGTCATCGTGCCGATGACGACGTCCACCTCGTCCTCGGCCAGGGCCTTCTCCCGGTCCCGGGTGTCGACGGCGTGGATCTCGACGCGGGAGGGGTCACCGAAGATCGCCCGGGCGATCTCGCGGGCGAGTTCGATCTCGAAGCCCTCGGGCACGCCGGTGTGCCAGTTCATGGAGGCGAACGGCCTCGCCTCGGCGACGACCCCCACCCGCAGGACCTGGCGTTCCTCGATCTCCGCGACCCGCTGCGCGTGGGCCCCGGGCTGCGTCAGGGCCTCCACCGGCTGCTCACTGCGGCGCGGCACACACTGCGCGTCCTGGCCCGCCGCGCCCTGGCCCGCCGGCACCGATGCGGGGGACGGAACCGGCGCGGCGGCACGAGTGCCCGCTGTGTACGGCAGCGGCGAGCCTGTCGTCCCGCAGGCCGAGAGCCCGCCGGGCAGGAGCAGCAGCAGCGCGGCGAGGCCGATCCGCACGGCCCTCGGAGCGGACATCGGCGGGGACGTCAGCCCGCTCCGTCGCCCTCGGTGCCGTCGCCATCGCCGTCGCCGGCTCACCGGTACTCCCGGATGCGCGACCCGATGCCCAGGCCGGCGCAGAGGACGGCGAGGACCGCGGCCCCGACGACGATGCCGGTGAGCAGCCGGACGTCCCGCGCCGCCGCGCGCAGCTCGGCGGCGAAGCTGTCCGTGCCCTGGGCGAGCAGCTCGTCGGTGCCGCCGACGAACCTCTCGAAGTGCGGGGAGGCCAGGGTGCCCTCGATGGCCCGGCCGAACGCGGTCGGGCCGGTCGTACCGGCCGCACCGGTGCCGGTGCTGTCGCCGGCCGGTGCCGTCGGTGGGGGCTCCTGCAGTGTCGCGACAGCTCTGGCGCGCACCTGCAGCCAGCGCCCGAGGTCGCCCCCGAGCTCGGCGCGCTGCCCGGCGAACCGGTCGGGAAGCGCGATCAGGCCCGCGGTCAGGGTGCCGCCGCCGCTGGACGGTCCCTTCGGCTGCCCGTCAGGCGTGTAGCCCAGGGCCGACACGGCGTCCTCGAAGCAGCGGTCGGCGTTCTCGCCGTTGCCCAGCGAGATCAGCGAGAGGAACTCGCAGGTCCGCGCCTGCAGCGCGAGCGTGCGGGAGGCCGCCAGCAGCGTCGTCGGAACATAGTCGGACCGCTGCGCGGTGACCAGTCGCTCCCCCTGCCCGTGCAGCAGCACGAGCCCGGCCGACCCTGCGCCGACCACCAGGATGGTCGCCGTGACCAGGCCCAGGTTGAGCATCCGGTTGGTGCGCCGGAAGACGTACACCTGTGCACCCACCAGCGCGACCAGAACGCCTCCGAGGGCGCCGAGGAGCACACCCTCCGCCGCCCCGCTGGTGGCCTGTCGGTAGTCCTGGTCGACCCGGTCACCGTAGGCGGCCACCAGCTGGTCGGTCTGCCCGAGGATGCTCCTCGTCATGAGGTCGGAGGCCAGGTTCTGGTAGGCGCCACCCACCGTGTTCCCCGCCCGGGTGTTGGCCGCCGCCGCCGCGACGAGCCCCGTGTACTCGGGTATCAGCGTGGCGATCCGGGTCATGAGGCAGTGGGTGGACTCCGGGTCGCGAGCCCGGTCACAGGCTCCCGGGTCGATCTCACGCAGGTCGAGCAGTGCGGTCTCCGCGCCGCGCAGGGCCGCGCTGTACGGGTTCGCGGCCGCGGCGGGGTCGGCACCGGCCGCCCCGTCACCGGCGCCGCCCGGAGCGGCGTCACCGGTGAGGTCGCCGGCGATACCCGCGGAGACGTCGCCGGAATGGTCACCGGCATAGAAATCGTCGGCCTTGACCCGGTCGTAGAACGAGCGGCGTTCCGCCGGGCTCAACGAGCTGGGGGCGAGGGTGACCCAGGCGAAGACGTTGGACGCGGCCGTCGCATCAGCGCCGGCCAGCCCGGCCCGCAGCCGCTCGGCCGCGATCAGGGCGGCGACGGAACGCTCGCGGATGCTTTCCGTCGCGGTGAGCCGCCGATCGAGAACCATCTGCGTCACCAGCCCGGCCACCAGGAGAACTCCGGTGAGCAGGGCGAGAACTCCGACAAACCGCGAGCCGGCCCCGGCGGAGCGGACCCGCCCCGCATGACGGCGTGCGCCCGCCCACAGCTGCGCCGCAGAACGGGGCGCCCCGATGAAGGAATGCCCGGAATGCTCAGCGCCCGACACTTCGGCCTCGCCCGGGCGAACCGGCGGAGCCTGTCATCGTCACGGCACCAAGCGTACACAGAGCAGGAAAAGGCCGTGCCCTGTCGACGGAACTCCCCCGCGAGATGATCAGCCCGCGGTGCATTCAGCGCCGGGACCAGCGGCTTTCGCCCGGTGATGCATTCATGCGGGAATCCGTTCCCAGGCCGGCGGCTCGCCGGGCCGTTCGCGGACGAGCCCGCGCCGCTCCAGCGCGCGCAGGTGCGCCAGCGCCTCGGCGACGGCGCTCCGCTTCACGAATCCGTCGATCTCGACCCACGGCCGCGACCATTCCATCTGGCTGGCGACGTCCCATCCGGTGGCCGGGCCGGCAGCAAGCGCGGCCAGGACCTCACCGAAGCGCTGCTCGTGATGGTCGTGGAGCTGCTTCACCCGCTCCGAAAGGCCGTCGAAGCGGTACTCGTGCGCGGGCAGGGTGGCCTCGGCGGGCAGCTCGTCGACCTTGTCCAGCGACCGCAGGTAGTCGCCGAGCGGGTCGTCGCCAAGAAGGTCGTCGGCCGCGCCCGTTCCGAACGGAATGTTCGGCGTGATGCGCGGCAGAATGTGGTCTCCGGAGAGAAGGAGCCGGTTCACCGGTTCCCAGAAGCACAGATGGCCTGGGGAATGTCCCGGCGTCCAGACCGCGCGCAGGTCCCAGCCGGGGACATCCGGCCGGTCGCCGTCGTTGAGCAGGATGTCGGGGCGGGCCATCGCGGGCAGCGGGCCGGGCGGCAGGTGCGCCGGGGTGACGTCCCGCAGCACCTCGGGCGGCGCGCCAGCCCGCCGCAGCGGGGCGTTCGCCTTGTCGATCAGTTCGGCCGGCTCCATCGGCTCGAGGCGCAGCAGGGCCGCGTCCGCGGGGTGCAGCGCGATCCAGGCGCCGGAGACCTCCCGCAGGCGCCCGGCCAGGCCGTAGTGATCGGGGTGCATGTGCGTGGGCATGATCCCGCGCACGTCGGTCAGGGCGTAGCCGGCGACGGCGAGCCCGGCCTCGACAGCGGCGTAACCGGTGTCGGTGTCCCATCCGGGGTCGATCACGTACGCGCCGCGGTCTGTCTCGAACAGGTACATGAAGACATGGCTGAGGCCGGCGGTCGGCAGCGGGATCGGAATGCTCCACAGCCCGGGCCGGAGCCGTTCGACCGGTGGCAGCTGCGGCCCGGCCGGACGCGCCTGGCCGGTCACGCGCCGATCACCGCGGTCTGGTGGCTCGGTCGCCTCATCCGATCATCCTCCTCACTCGGCCGGCGGCGGGCGAGCCATCGTGGCAGGCACTGCCCTGTCGCACGTATCGATATATCTTTATGTCAATTTTCGGGCGGGCGCTGTCAGCCGCCCGCCCAGAGAGCTGTGATGTCAGCCCGGTGGCGACCGGCCCACCGGATCACCGACGCCTGCGGACCCGGTGGCAGATCGCCCGACCAGCGCTCGCCCGACCATCCGAACACGTCCCATCCGATCACCTCGGTAAACAGGTCCCGGCCCGCGTCCGTCTCCTTCAGGGCCGCCAGATCCAGCGCAAGGTGCAGAACGGCGTACAGGGTCAGCGGATGCTCGTCCCCGAGATGCTCGCGCGCAGCGGTCAGCACCCGCTCGTGGAGAACATGGGCCTGCCGCGCCTGACCGAGACCACGCAGAGCCACACCGAGGACGGCGGCCGTCCACCAGGTGTCCGCATCGCCGGCACCCGGCGTCCGTTCGCGCCGCGACCAGGTGTCGCCGAGCAGGTCCCGGGCCGGCTCGTACTCCCCCAACCGGACCAGGACCTCGCCCAGGCCGTCGGCGGACCGCAGCGCGTCCCGGTCATCGGCGCCGAACAGCGCTCGCTGGTGGCCGAGCGTGCCCTCGAACAGTCGCGCCGACTCGGTCTCGTCGCCGAGCTCGCCGCAGACCCGGGCCAGCGCGGACGCCGTGCGCAGCGTGTCCCGGTGCCGTTCCCCGGACGTCAGCACCCGGCGGCGGTGGACGTCCGCCAGCAGCTCGCGAGCCGCGGCGGGATCATCGCAGCCGTCCGCGAGGATCGACGCCTCCAACTCGGCCGCGGCGAGCACGTCACGGTGATCGGGGCCGAGCCGCTCCACCCAGCGCAGCCGCTCCTGCCGCACCAGCTGCCGGCCGCTGCCGTACTGGCCGGACGTCCGCAGGTAGCGGCCGACCCGAAGTGTCACGGCGCGCAGACCCGCCTCGTCCCGGTCGCTCGGAGGATCGAGGTCGACATTGCTGCTGCCGGTATCGCTGCCGCCGGTGTCACTGCTCCTGATGGGTCTGGCGGCCAGCTCGACAAGGGTTCGGAGGTGGTGTTCCAGGACGGCGGGAAGTGGCGGGGCCGCCGCGTCCTCTCCCGCACCGCCCGCGGCGTCGGTCCGGTCAGCGGGATGCTCCGTGCCGAGGGCGGCGACGAGGTGCCGGGCCTGGAGCAGGGCCACAGCCCTGCGCTCCCGGGACATCCCGGCACGAAGCAGCTCCTGGACCAGCGGATGCATCCGGACCGCGCCGCCGCACGCCTCCGCCAGCCCGAAGCGCACGAGCCCGCGTGCCGACGCCGTCAGGGGCAGCGGTGCGGCGGCCAGGAACGCCAGTCCGTCCAGGAGCTGGGCCCCGGGCGGGCTGTCCGCCGCGAGGGCGTCGCGACTCGTGCTGACGACCGCAGCCAGCCGCCGCTCGGGCTCGGGCACCGGAACCGGCCCGGCCCCGGCCCCGTCCTCGTCCTCGGGCTCGGGCTCGGGCTCGGACCAGCCGGGGTGTTGTGCGAGGAGGTGCAGATAGGCGGGCACCGCCATACCGGTCGCGGCCAGGAAGTGGCCGGCCTGCGTGACGGCGAGCGGATGGTCACCGAGAGCCGCCGCGAGCAGGTCGGCGGCCGCGGCGGTGATCCGCTCGTCGCACCGGCGGAGGAGCTGGACCGATTCCGCCCGGCTGAACACATCGACCGGCAGCACCCCGGACGCGAGCCGGGCAGCTCCGGGGCCGGCGGCGATCATGATGACCTGGCCCGTGTCGGGGGGTGCGGCAAGGCCGAGGTCCCGTGGTGAGGTGACGTTGTCGTAGATGAGCAGCCAGTCGGAGCGCTGGCCGAGCTCGGCCCAGAGGCGGCGCAGCACGGCTGCCCGCGGCCCGGCGGCGGGCGGTGCGACGGCCGCGGCGAGGTCGAGCAGGCAGGATTCGGCCCCGGCCGGCGTCCTCGCGTCCACCCACCACACGAGCCCGTACGCGTCGGCATGACGGTGCGCATAGGCGGCGGCGAGATGCGCACGACCCGTCCCGCCCCTGCCCCGCGCCGGGACGAGAACGAGGATGACGCCCCGCGCACCAGCCCGCCCGGCGGGATCCCACCTCCCGCTGCCAACCACGGGAGGCCGCCGCTCGCCGCCGGCCGCGGCGGGCCGCCGCCCAGCGCCGTCAGCAGGGCGCAGCGCCCGGTGCAGCCGGCCCAGAAGATCCTCCCGGCTGACGACAGGCGGGGCCGGGCACGGGACGTTCCACACCCGAGGCCGGTCCGGGCAGGCCGCTGCGCCCGCGCCGCCCGCCGGCTCCGATCGCGTCCGCGACACTCATCACCTCGACTGGTCAAGAATGACTGTGGGGAATGCACCATCGCCCGTCCGCTTCAACACGCCGGCCGGCCGGACTGGTTCCCGAATGCGTCGAACAGGCCGAAGGCCTGCCTTTTCCAGGCCTGGTGTCCCAGGCCTGGAAAAGGCAGGCGGACCGCGCCGTGACAGGCCGACGGGCCTGTGGCCGGCTATTCGGTTCCGGGACGGTTCGCCGCGTTCTCCAGGCGGATCAGGATGGATTTCGAGGTGGGGGTGTTGCTCCGCCGTGCCGTGCTGTCCAGCGGCACCAGGACGTTCGTCTCGGGGAAGTAGGCGGCGGCGCAGCGGCGGGCTGTCGGGTAGGCGACGGCCCGGAAGCCGGCGGCTCGGCGCTCGACGCCGTCGGACCACACTCCGACGATGTCGACGCACGCACCGTCGGCGAGGCCGAGATCGGCGAGGTCCGCGGGGCTCACGAGCACCACCCGGCGGCCGTGGCGGATCCCGCGGTAACGGTCGTCGAGACCGTAGACGGTGGTGTTGTACTGATCGTGCGAGCGGATCGTCTGCAGCAGCAGGTGCCCGGGCGGGATCCGGGGGATCTCGACGGTGTTCACGCTGAACGCGGCCCGGCCACTCGGGGTCGGGAAGGTGCGGCTGTCCCGGGGCGGGTGCGGCAGCAGGAATCCGCCTGGTTCGTCGAGCCGGGCCTCGTAGCCGGCGAAACCGGGAACCACGCGGGCGATGTGCGCCCGGATGAGGCGGTAGTCCTCGGCCAGCGACGCCCAGTCCACCGCGGGCCGCCCGGGGGCCGCCGCGCCCTGGGGGACGCCCAGGGTGGCCTTCGCCAGGCCGCAGATGATGGCGACCTCGGAGCGCAGGTCCGGCCCGGCGGGTGTCAGCCGCCCGCGTGAGGCGTGGACGGCACCCATCGAGTCCTCGACGCTGACCCGCTGCGGGCCGGCGCTCCGCAGGTCGAGTTCGGTGCGGCCGAGCGTGGGCAGGATCAGTGCGCGCTCGCCGGTCACCGCGTGCGAGCGGTTGAGCGTGGTGGAGACCTGCACGGTGAGCCGGCAGCGGCGCATCGCCGCCTCGGTGACGGCGGTGTCGGGGGTGGCCGCGACGAAGTTCCCGCCCATGGCGACGAACACCGTCACCCCGCCGTCGCGCATGGCCCGGATCGTGTTGACGACGTCCAGGCCGTGCCGGGACGGCGGGGTGAAGCCGAACTCGCTCCCGAGCGCGTCGAGGAACGGCTGCGGCATGCGCTCCGAGATCCCCATGGTGCGGTCGCCCTGGACGTTCGAATGGCCCCGCACCGGGCACACCCCGGCCCCGGGGCGGCCGATGTTGCCGCGCAGGAGCAGGAAGTTCACGACCTCCCGGATCGTCGCGACGGCGGCCGGGTGCTGGGTGAGGCCCATCGCCCAGCAGACGATCACCCGGTCGGCGGCGAGCACCCGGCCGGTCAGCTCGTCCAGCTCGGCGGGCTGCAGACCGGTGGCGGCGGTGATGTCGGCCGCGCCGAGATGGCTGCGTGCGTGCGCGGCGAACGCCTCGAAGCCGGTGGTGTGCCGGTCGATGAAGGCACGGTCCAGGACGCTGCCGGGACGGGCGTCCTCGGCGGCGAGCAGGCGCGCGGACAGCGCCTGGAACAGGGCCAGGTCACCGCCGAGGCGGATCTGCAGGAACTGGTCCGCGAGCGCGGTACCCCGGCCGAGGACGCCCCGCACGTGCTGGGGGTTGCGGAAGCGCAGCAGCGCCGCCTCCGGCAGCGGGTTGACGGCGACGACGCTGCCGCCGGCGCGCTTGCACCGCTCCAGGGAGCTGAGCATCCGCGGATGGTTCGTGCCCGGGTTCTGCCCGACGACGAGGACCAGATCCGCCGTTTCCAGGTCCTCCAGGGTGACGGAGCCCTTGCCGACGCCGATGGTCTCGGTCAGCGCTACCCCGGACGACTCGTGGCACATGTTGGAGCAGTCCGGCAGATTGTTCGTCCCGAACGAGCGGGCGAACAGCTGGTACAGAAACGCCGCCTCGTTACTCGTCCGGCCCGAGGTGTAGAAAGCAGCCTCGTCCGGACTGTGCAGCGCGTTCAGTTCGGCGGCTGTGATCGCGAACGCGTCGTCCCAGCTGATCGGGGTGTAGTGGTCCGAGCCGGCATCCTTGTAGACCGGCGCCACGAGCCGGCCCTGCCCGCCGAGCCAGTACTCGGAACGCGTGGCGAGGTCGGCCAGGCTGTGCGCGGCGAAGAACTCCGGCGTCACCCGGGCGCGGGTCGCCTCCTGGGCGACGGCCTTGGCGCCGTTCTCACAGAACTCGACCCGCGAGCGGTCGCCGGGGCGCGGCTCGGGCCAGGCGCAGCCCGGACAGTCGAAACCGCCGTCCTGGTTGAGCAGCCGCAGGGTCTGGACGGAGCGGCGCACCCCCATCAGGTCGTTGCAGCGCGCCAGCGCATGGGCCACACCGGGGACACCCGCGGCCCAGGTCGCCGGGTCGCCGGTCCGCAGCCGGCCGTCGTCCGGCTCCGCCGGGTCGCCTGTCACCATGGTCGCGCCGCCGTCCTTGGTCCTACCAGGTTCGAGGGTCCCTCCAGGTTCGAGGGTCCTACCAGGTTCGAGGGTCCTACCAGGTTCGAGGGTCCTACCAGGTTCGAGATGCCACGCCATTCGGTCGTTCAGATTACGCCTGATCCGACCAGGCCCGATCCGACCGGGCGCAAATCCACGGATGCATCTACGGATGCGTGTCGCATTAAATGCCGATATCGTCCGCGACGTCGTCCATGGTCACCTCACCTACGGGCGGCAGGGGAGGGACCACACCCGAGCTGGAACGGGAGCCGGCGCGTGCGTACGCGGGCGGCCACCGATCCGGCATTGCGAAAGGACGACAATGCGAAACCCGTCCACTCGATTCTCGCGACTCGCCGCCGTGACGGCTGCTCTCGGGGTCGCGCTCGTCCTCTCCGCCTGCGGTGGGGGCGATGACGACTCCGGCGGCGCCGCCGCCACCACGGGTGACGTCCAGAGCACGCAGGCGGCGACGGGGCCGCGCAACGGGATCGAGTCCAGGCCCCCCGCCGACATCGTCACCGCCGCCGCGGACGCGCTCCGCGGGGCGGGCAGTGTGCGGTACGTGGGGCGCAACGTCAGTGGCGGCCGGGCCGCCTCGCTCGACCTGCGGCTCGCCGCGAACGGCGTCGTCACCGGAACCCTCGACCAGAACGGCCAGCGCGTCGAGGTGCTCCGCGTCGACAACGTCGCCTACATCCGCGGCACGGCCGGGTCGGGCACGTTCCCCGGCGCCCGCCCCGACCAGTGGATCAACACGGGGTCCATCGGGGCGTCCGACGATCTCACGATCACCGGCGCGGCCGACGAGATCCTGGAGATCAGGAAGGAGATCGAGAACGGCGAGCAGCCCACCCTGGAGGAGGTGACCGAGCAGGGCACCCCGGCGCTGAAGCTGACGACGGCGTCGTCGACCCTGTTCGTCTCGCTCGTCGGCCCGGCCGTGCCGCTGCGCCAGCTCGGCGACAAGAACGGCAACACCCTGGATGCCACGTTCTCCGAGTTCGGCAGGCCGGTCGTCGCCACCGCACCGACGGACGTCTTCCAGCCGCCGACCGTCCCGGGGGTCGGAGCCCCCCAGAGCGACCCGGCCGCCAGCCCCGCAGACGCCGGAGCCGCGGCGAGTTCCTGACCCACGGCGCGTTCCCGCCGGCGCGCGACGCCCGTCCTCCACGCGCCGGCGGGGACCGGCCGTTCGCGGCCGTGCCCACCGTGACCTCGGGCTTCCCGGATCCGAGGGTGCCAGCAGCAAAGAGCTTTACGTCATATCTTTTTGTTTCCTGCTACACGGAACACGATTCACCCGAACAATGCCTCGGACGTACGACCGCCCGACCTGACCGATACCTGCCAGGCGACGCAGATCACACTCGCAGCACAGTTTTGACGCAGGTCACACCCAGCGCGGATGTTTTTGTGAAAAGGCCGTCACCGCCGGGGGACGGATGTGTCGGCACCGCGCCATACGCTGGGGTTGTTCATCGCGCCCACCGAATGCGGCCGCGAGCGAGCAGCGATCGGAGTATGCGCATGGCGCACGGGCAGACGGCACCCACGACCGTCCAGTCGTCTCTCACCCGGCTGACACCGGGCCGTGCCGCTCCACGCGTCCCGCACATCGCCCGGCCGCGCCAGAGTGAGGACGGTGCCCGCCCCGCCGGCCCGCCGCCCGCGGCGTCGGCGACGTTTCTCGGCGAGATCCCGCTGTGGCCCGGCATGACGGGCTCGGCGCAGGGCACCCCCGCCCGCCGCCCGGGCTCGATCCGGCGCACCACCTCGGTGATGATGGAGCGCCCGCAGGGGCTCACCGGCCCACTGCACCTCGTCAGCACCGGGCGTGACCTGCTGACCACCACGGCCGGCGAGGCCGTCGTGGTGGGCGAGGCCCGACTGCGGGTCGTCCTCGACTACATGGCCGCACCGGGCGGAGTCCTCGAGATCGAGTCCGAGCCACCCGTCCCCGCCCTCGCCGACCTGGTCGGAGCCTCGACCCGGTCAGGGTTCCGCGCGGCAGCGCGCCGGGCCCTCACCGCGCCGGCGGGAGACCTCGGTGGCGGCGACGCGGCCACACCGGCGACCGATCGCTCGCTGCTCGGGCAGCTGCTCGACGATGTGCCGGTCGCGGTGCTGGTGTCCGGCGCGGCCCTCGGCCGCAACGGCATCTTCCGCGAGGGCGCCGCGGTGAACGCCGGGGCCGGGTCAGGCGGCAACCCCATGATCGATGTCTGTGCCGGCTGGCAGCAGGGCGGGCTGCTCGCCCGGCTGTCCGCCGAGCGTCGCGCCAACCCGGGCACCCCGGGCAACCCGGGCACCCCGGTCCGCGCGGTCAGCGTCCCCGCCGGTGACCTCGCCCTCGGCGACGACCCCCTGGGGTGGCATCCGCTGCCGCCCATGCCACCCAACGCCATGCGCCGCCTGCGGCGGATCGACGTGGTCCCGGTGAGCCCCGGCCCGGCCGGCGGCGGTCCCACCGACGGCGAAGCCACTCGCGGAGCGGCCACCGACGGAGCGGCCGTCGGCGCGGTGTCGGCCGTCGAGGTCGAGGCGCTGTTCCGCGACTCCTTCCTGGAGGCGCCCGGGCGCGAGGTACTCGTCCACGAGTACGGCGTCGAGGCCGAGGTTGACAGCGCCGGCCTGATCAGCCGGGCCCGGGCCCGGGCCGGTGCGCTTCCCGGCCGGGAGTGCCCGCAGGCACTCGGCAGCGCCGACCGCCTCGTCGGCCTGCCCGCGGCGGAGCTGCGTCGCACCGTCGGCCGGGCGTTCGTCGGCACGAGCACCTGCACCCACCTCAACGACACCTTCCGGACCCTCGGCGACCTCCCCGACCTGATCACCTTCCTCGGTGGCACCGCCGACCGCTGACCAGGTGCTGTGGCGGTCGGTCGTCAATGTGCCTTTCGGTGCGCAGGCTCCCGGGCAAAGGTCCCGGCGCCGGTGGTCCGTACCGGCTGACCTGGCCGGCGAGCACGCGATCCGGCCCTCCGCGCGGGTAATTTGTTGATCATGAGTGGAGTTCGCGTCTTCCTCCTGGACGATCACGAGATCGTGCGCCGGGGCATCCGCGAGATGCTGGAGGACTCCGGGGACATCGAGGTCGTCGGAGAGGCGTCGACCGCGGCCGCCGCACTGCGCCGCATCCCCGCCGCCCGCCCCGACGTCGCGGTGCTCGACGCCCGGCTGCCGGACGGCAACGGCATCGAGGTATGCCGGGAGATCCGCTCCTCACAGCCGGCGGTCGGCTGCCTCATCCTCACCTCCTACGACGATGACGACGCACTGTTCGCCGCGATCATGGCCGGGGCGGCCGGATATCTGCTCAAGCAGATCCGGGGCAACGACCTGGTCGGCGCGATCCGTACGATCGCCGCAGGCCGCTCGCTGCTCGACCCTGCGGTCACCCAGAAGGTCCTCGCCCGGCTGCGGGACGAACCGATCGAGGACGAGCAGCTCGCGGCCCTCGGCGCCCGCGAACGCCAGATCCTCCGGCTGATCGCCGAAGGCATGACGAACCGCCAGATCGCCGCGTGTGTCCATCTGTCGGAAAAGACGGTGAAGAACTACGTGTCGGCCATTCTCGGCAAGCTCGGCCTCACCAGCAGGACGCAGGCCGCCGTCTTCGCGGCCCGGCTGAAGGCCTGACAGCCCGACGACCTGACGACATGCGATCACCTCGGCACCGAAAGTAGTCTCGTGGCGTGCCGAGAGGAGAGGCCGCGATGGCGACCTGCGATACCTGTGGAAACGACTACTGGATGGCGTTCGAGATACGGGTCGTCAGTGGTGAGAGGTACACCTTCGACTCGTTCGAGTGCGCGGTGCAGAAGCTCGCGCCCCGCTGTGAACACTGCGACTGCCGCGTGATCGGGCACGGGGTGGAGGTCTCCGGCCGCTTCTTCTGCTGCGCCCACTGTGCCCGCCACGGCGGCGGCATCGGCCGCGAGATCCGCGACGCCGTCGGCGCCCACCCGAACTGACCATCTGCCCCCGAACTGACCGGCGTGCCCGGCCTCACCGGTGCGCCCGGCCTGTGGCCTCCGACAGCCGGCCTCCCACAGACAGCGGACAGTCACCGTCCCACCCGGCCGGGCAGGACGGTGACCGTTCGCCGGTCAGGACGGCCGGTCGGCCGGCCCGCTCTTGATCGCCTCGACGAGCGCGCCGATCTTCTCGCCCGGCAGGCTCCGGGCCAGGTCCGCCTCGCTGATGATGCCGATGAGCCGCTTGTTGTCGATCACCGGCATCCGCATCACCCGGTGCGACATCATCTGGTCCAGCACCGTGTCCAGATCCGCGTCCGCGCGGACGTAGAGCGGACGGCCCTGCCCCAGCTCGCCGGCGCGCACCGAGTCCGGGTCCTTCCCCTCGGCCAGACAGTGGATGACGATGTCACGGTCGGTGATGATTCCACCGAGCCGGTCGTCGGCACCGCAGATCGGCAACGCGCCGACCCCTAGGTCACGCATCATCCGGGCGGCGCTGGTCAGCGACTCGTCCGCACCGATGCACTGCGCGTCCCCGTGCATGATGTCCCGAGCTGTCGTCATGGCTGTTCCCCCTTTACGGTCCGTTTTGGTATACCCGCAGTAGTCACTGGCACACGGTTGGCCGCCACTCACCCGGGGATTCCGGCGGCGAGGCGCCCGTTGCGGACCGTCTCGGCGAGGGAGGAGCCCTCCTCGGAGCACCTGAGCTCGATCAGGTCCGCCCACGTGTCGGCCGCGACAGTCGCGGCCTTGCTGCGGCGTCCGGCGTCCGACCAGGGCGCCTCGAGGATCACCGAGTCACCGTTCTCCAGGGCCTCACGTGCCCGGCGCAGCATCTCCCCGCACACCGCGTCGGCCGGCCCGGAGCCGCCGGTGCCGCCAGCGCCGCCAGCCGTCGGCACCCGCGTCGACACCGACGCCGACGCGGGTGCCGACGCGGGTGCCGCACCAGCCGGGTCGACGGCCAGCTCGCGGCGCACAGCCGCTGCCGACAGGAGCACCCAGCCGTCCTGGTCCGCGGCGAGGCGCCCGGCGAGCGCCGACCGCAGCGAATCCGGGGCCCCGCCGACCAGCACCAGCCGAACCCTCGCCCGGCGCAGATGCTCCCGTGCGAGGCCGACGAGGTGACGGGCCTGCCCCGCGGCGGACGCATCTCCGATGCGTGCTCGCACCGCCGACGCCCCCGCCCGGACGACGGCCCGCTGGGCCAGGTAGAACTGCGCCAGGGACGGCGGATGGGTCTCCCCCGCGAACTCGCCGAACCAGCCGAGGAAGCGCCGGGCCAGCTCCGGCGCACCGCGCAGCTCGAGGTCGACCGCGAGGACCGCCGCGTCCGCGAGGACGTCCCCGATGCGCCGGCTGTCGTCGGCGGGCACCCGGTCCAGCATCCGCGGGCCGTCGGGCATGCAGAAGATGTGCTCGGCCAGCAGGTTCCCGTGCCCGTCCCGGATTCGTCCCCGGGTCGCCCGCGCGTCGAACACCGCCGCCCGCCCGCACAGGTACCGCAGGCCCAGCCGGCCGATGTCGTCCACCTCGTCCGCCGCCAGCATGACGTGGCGGAACGGCGCCAGCGCGTCCGTCGCGGCGAGCCACCCGGCCTCGACGTCCGGCAGGCGACCGCGCGAGGCGATCTCCGCGGACGTCTCGCACCGCTCGTGGAAGGCGACGAGTGTGCGGGCGACGTCCCGCAACGGCTCCTCGACCGACTCCCTCCGGGCGAGGAGCTCGGACAGGCTGCGGTCGCCGGGCAAGCGGCGCATCACGACCATGTGCTCCACCGGTGTCCCGGTGTTGTCCCGAACATCGGCGACACCGAGGTACACGCCTGGGGCGAACGGACGGTTGCGCACGATCTCCGCCCGGCAGGCCGCTTCGCGCGCCTCCCGGCGGCGCAGATCCGCTCTGCCCGCGGGCGCCCGCTTCGGCATCTTGTAGACCCGGTCGGAGACGAAGAACAGGGTCGAGTGCGCGGTCTCGACAGTGGACATCGTCGGCGTGCCCACCCCGCCACCGCCCTTCGCCTCGCTCGGGGGCGGGAACGGCGCCACCCCGCCCCCGCGATCGGACGTTCCCGGCTGCGTCACCTGGGCCTCCCTCGGCTCGGAACGGACGGACCCATCTGGTGGGTGTGCCCGTCCCGAGCCGGGAACGACCGATCACACGGCTGGTGGATGCCGGCCGGAGCGCCGGTGGACGCCTGTCAGTGGCGATGTACCGGGATCATCCGGGCGCCCTGACCGGTCACCACCTGGCGGACGCCGCAGGGGTCGCTGCCGGTCGGCGCGCAGGGCTCGCACTCGGTCTCCACCGTGGCGTGCTCGACACCGTACTTCTCGGCGAGCACGGCCTTGACCCGGCCGGCGACCGCCCTGGCCTCCTCCAGTGTCGGATGCCCGGTGACCTCCACGTGGGCGCTCGCCGCGAAGACCCGGTCGGACAGGCCCCAGATGTGCATGTCGTGCACCCCGCGGACGCCGTCCACCGCCAGCACGTCACCGCGCACCGCCGACATGTCCAGGCCGACCGGCGTCGCCTCCAGCAGTACCCGCGACGACTGGGCGAGCAGCCGGAGTGCCTGCACGCCGATCAGCACCGCGACGGTCAGCGACAGCGCCGGGTCGAGCCAGTACCAGCCGTCGGTGAGCCAGATGACGAGGCCGGCCACGGCCACGGCCACCGACACGAGGGCGTCCGCGGCGAGGTGGATGACCGCGGCCCGGGTGTTGAGGTCACCGTGCCGCTCGTGCACGAACAGGGCGCTCGCCCCGTTGCCCACGGAGGCGACGAGCGCCACGGCGAGCACCGCCAGCCCGTCGATCGGCCGCGGATGAGCGAGCCGGCCGACCGCCTGCACACACACCAGTGTGGTCACCACGAGCACGCTGGCCGCGTTCGCCTGCGCGGCGAGGACGGGCCACCGCAGCCCGCCGAAGGTACGGGTCGCGGACGGCTCCTGCCGCGCCAGTCTGATCGCGACCAGCGCAAACGCCACTCCGGCGGCGTCGGCCAGGTTGTGCGCCGCGTCCGCGAGGAGCGCGACCGAGCCGACGATCAGCCCGGCGGCGAACTGCCCCACGACGATCCCGATGTTCAGCCCGGTGGCGACCGCCAGCCGCCGGAACTGGGACTGCGGGCTGCGGGGGACGTACCCGTCACCCGCATGCTCATGACCCCCGTGCCCGTGTCCGCCGTGCCCGTGCCCGTGGTCGTGGCCCGCGGGCTCGGCGTGGGTGCGAGCGGCATGGGTGCGGCGGACCTGGCGCGGGACGCGACCGTGACCGGATCTGTCAGCGTGGCCGCGACCGGCGCCATGATCGTGATCGTGACCGGTGCCATGGCCGTCGTGGTCGTGGTCGTGGTCGTGGTCATGGCCGTGGTCGTCGTCAGGGCTGTGGTCGCGAGCAGGGTCGTCACGCGGGGCCTGGCCATCGCCCTGCCCGGGCCCACGGCCGCTGGCCGCGCTCAAGGGTCCGACCGTTCCGGGAGGCCACGATCCGCACCCGCCGCGGCGGGTGCGGGGATGCCGACGGGCAGGATGCCCGAGCCGACAAGCTCGCCGGTACGGCCGCGGAAGTCGCTGACCGGGCCGTCGTCCCGGCCGCTGTAGGGATCGCCGTCATGCCCGTCGGCCCCGTCGGGGTGGGCGTGGTCGGGATCGACGGCCAGCACCACGCTGAGCAGGTCGTCGAGCGCGTGGGCGAGCGCGCCGTCCGCCAGCTCGTACCGCAGGCGCCGGCCTTCGGACACCGCGACCACCAGGCCGCAGCCCCGCAGGCAGGCGAGATGGTTGGACAGGTTCGTACGGCTCACCGAGAGGATGTGGGCGAGTTCCGTCGGGTAGGCGGGACCCTTGCGCAGCACCAGGAGCAGCCGCGCCCGGGTCGGGTCGGACAGCGCGTGCCCGAATCTCGCCAGGACCTCTCCATGCGCGACAAGTTTCACCATGCACTGAACAGTACAGCGCATGCTGACGTCAGGCGACCCTGAACAATCGCCCACCGCCGGTGACCATGGTCTGGCGTGCCGGCGTGCCGGCGTGCCGGCGTGCCGGGCCGAAGGCCAGCCGGCGGTGGCAGCCGACCTCAGTCCGCGATGAGGCCCTCGATGAAGAGCAGCACCCGGGCCGGGACGCAGCGGCGGCCGGGCCCGGCGAGCACCGCGTGGCTGCCCGGGACCACCGCCAGGTCCGCCCGCGGAGCCGTGCGGGTCGTCATCCGTACCAGCGGCAGCGGACTGATCTGGTCATCTCGGCCGTGCAGGAGAAGGATCGGCATGTCGGGCAGCGCCCGCGGCGGCGGATCGGCGACGGGTATCCCCGCGACGGGCACATGGAGCAGCGGCAGGCCGAGCAGTACCAGCCCGTCCGGCCGCAGTGCCGGCGAACCCGCCATCGCCAGGACCGCGAGCGCCCCTGCGTCCGAACCGAGCAGGACGAAGGGCACGCCCGGCCGGCGGGCCTCCCCCACCGCCCGGGCCGTACTTCCGGCCCCGCTCACTGCCGCACCACTCCCACCCGGGACGACGCTCGCGGTGTAACCGTCGAGTGCGAGCCGCCGGGCGAGCCACTCGTAGGGCTCCGGGTTCTCACCCCGCCCGGTCAGCATCACCACCACGGCCCGGACAGCCTCACCGGTCGGGTGAACATCCGGGCCCGGGCCACCTTCGGTGAGCCGAGGGCTGATCGTCGCGGTCGAGGACGTCATGAAAGCCGTGTCCTCCTTGTCTGGCGCTCCGTTGCGCCGTCACGGCCCACCGCGGGGCATGACACTCACACCACCGTGCGAGCGTAGATCCATGAGGCCAGGCACACTATCCCCCGGCCGATGGCCCCGGCCCGCACCCCCATGACGATTGTTCGTGTCCGGCGGACGACACCGCCCCGGACGCGCCAGACCCGCCCCCTCGGCGTCGGAACGCTCCCGAACCTCAGCTCTCGTGGATCTGCTGCGCGAGATAACTCGTCGCGCCGAGCTGCTCGATCAGCGTGAGCTGGGCGTCCAGCCAGTCGATGTGCTCCTCCTCGGAGACGAGGATCTTCTCCAGCAGGACGGCGGAACCGACGTCGTTCTTCGAGCGGCACAGCGCGATCCCGCCGCGGAGCAGCTCGACCGCCTCGTCCTCCTGGGAGCGGTCGGTGGCCAGCTGCTCCGGCACCGTCTCACCGATGCGCAGGGAATGCAGCCGCTGCAGGTTGGGCAGTCCGTCCAGGTAAAGCACCCGCTCGATCAGCTGGTCCGCGTGACGCATCTCGTCAATGGACTCGTGGTAGTAGTAGTCGGCAATTCTGAGATATCCCCAGTTCTTCTGCATCCGCGAATGCAGGAAGTACTGGTTGATGGCCGTCAGCTCGTTCGTCAGTACCTTGTTCAGCAGATCGATGATGTCTTTGTCGCCACGCACGGTCGCCATCTCGCCTTCACTCCTCGTCCCTACGCACCGCCCGGCCGCGGGCACGGCGCCCCCGCGGCCGGGCACGACCCGAGGGGCCAGGCCGCCGCAGGATCAGCCGTCCGCGCAGGTCCCGCCTCAGCCGCACCGCGGGATGGGTACCCGGACCGTCGCCGGGCACCCGTCCCGCGGCGAGCCGGACCGGTCGCCGCACACCGTTATTCGTCCAGGAAACAGGAAATCACACTGTCGGGCGAAACGCATAACGACAAGGTGGCCGCGAAGCTCACACCGGCGCCCGTTTAGGCTAGCCTGTCCTCAGTTAGGGAAGGCTCCACTGACCGCCCTCGACGGCGGTGCGCCGGTACCGGATTCACGGCACAGAACCGGTGAAACGCCCCGGTCAACGCATCGGAACGGGCGTGTTCACCCGCTGTCCTTCAATCACCCGCCCGGCCTCGCCGTCATCCATCGTGGCGTGTGGCACGTGGCAACCAGAGACCGACGGCAGCGCAACGTAGGGTCCGGGCGACCCTGCGCGTGGAGGCGGTCCCGCGGAACCCTGTCGAGAACCTGGAGTGCTCCCGATGCGACGTGGCGCGGATGTGAGCGCCGCCCTGTTCGTCTGGTGCGCGCTGGCCAACGCGCTGGGGATCGCCGGCCTGGCGCGGGTGTTCGGCTACCCGGGCGTCCTGAACACCCCCGCCGCGGCGACCCTCGCCGACCTGGGGGCGCGGGAGCGCACGCTCGTCCCCTGCGTCCTGCTCACCGCCACCGCCGCGTTCCTGCTCGTGCCGCTGACCGCGCGGATCGTCCGGGCACGCCCGGAGCTGCACGGCGCCCGCCGCAGCCGGTGGCTCCTGCTGTGCACCGGTCTGGCCACGAGCACCGTCCTGATCTTCGGATGGTCCCTGTGGCTGGTCGGGGTGCCGCTGCTGGCGCACCCGCCGGGCGTGACCGGCCGGCTCGACCCCAATGTGATCACCTTCGATCTGCTGCGTGTCATCGCCGGAGTGCTGTGCGGCGAGACTCTCGGCCCGCTGCTGCTGGCCGGCTGGACGATGCTCGTCGCGACCCGTTTCGTCGCCGTCGTCCTCGACGGCTGGTGGCCGTTCGGCCCGCTGCGCCCGGTCGGTCGGGCGATGCCCCACCGTGACGGCGCGTTCGGCCGGTTCGTCGCGGTCGCCGGCGCCTGGACGGACTGGTTGCGCCTGCGAGGCCTGCTGTGGTCCCGACCGGCTCTCGTCGGCGGTGGTGTCGGCTGCGCGGTGCTGCTCGTCGCCGGAGCAGCGTCCACGGTCGGGCTGATCCCCGCCGCACCGCTGCCGGTCCTCGCTCGGATGGTGTGGAGCCTCTGGCTGGCCGGGGTGGGTGTCGCGGTCTGGACGTCCCGGACGCAGTTCCCGGTCGCGCTCGGCGCGCGGCCCCGGATGACCGGTCGGGCAGGCGGGGCGCGGGCAGGCAGGCGGCCCCAGCCCTCCGAGCGGCTTCCCTACCGCTACGACGCCTACCGCCAGGCCATCCGGCAGAACGCGGAGCGGCTCCGGGCCGCCGAGCGGCGCTCCGGCCATCCCACGGCGGCGGCCGCCGGGGACGACGCCGTCACCGTGGCCGGCGACGAGGTGATCCTCGACGGCGCACGGCGGAACCCGGCATCAGCCCCGCCCTCGTCCTCCGGCCTCTCCAGCAGCTCCGGCAACTCCGGCAGCTCCGGCAGCTCCGGCGCCTCGGAGTCCCCCGCGGGTGAGGAGCTCGACCCGCCGACCGAGATCGTCAGTTCCCCGCCGGGCTCTGAGCACCCTGGAGCCGGGGCGTCGGACCCCTAGGTGGCCGGGGCGCGCGCCCAGCATGGTCCGACGGGCGGCGTGGTGGGTGCACCGGGCTGTGCTGCCCGGCCTGGTGCACGGTCCATCCGGCCTCGTCCGAGCCGGCGACCGACCACTCCCCCGCGGGCCATGGCGTCGGGGATGTGGCATGGCCCGAGTCGGGGTGGGGGCGGGGATGTGTCCCGGGGTGCGGGTCGGGGCCCTGGTGTGGCCTGGCGACGAAGCCGGCCACGTCGCGCAGGGCGACGTCCACCAACGCCCCGATGCCGCCCGCCCGGCACAGCGCCACCGCCATGGCGGCATGCAGCCCGGTGAGGGGGTCCGCGATGGCATCGCCGCAGAACACCGGCACCGGCCCGCCGGGGGGTGTCCGGTCCCAGGCGACCAGTCCGCCCGCGACCGCCGCGTCGTCGCCGAACGCGACCGGGCCCGCACCGGGACCGGCGGCGCAGGCGTGGCGCCCATAGCCGGTGATGCTGAGCCAGATCCGCCCGGCGCGGGCCGCGACCCAGCGGTCGGCGTCCAGGCCGAGCTGGGCCAACGCCCGCGGGCGGGAGCCCTCGATCACCACGTCGGCCCGCTCGACGAGCTGGCGCAGCCCGGCGCGGCCGGCGGCGCTGGTGAAGTCGAACCGGGTGCTCTCGTGGCCGGTGTGCAGCCACCGGTAGAAGTCCGGGTTGCCCAGGCGTGCCCCGTCCGGGCGGTGGGTGCTCTCCACCTTGACCACCCGCATGCCCATCCGCCCCAGCAGGTGTGCGGCCAGGGGCCCGGCCCACAGCGACGACAGGTCGACCACCAGCGGCCGGGGCCGGTCGCCGACCGGGACGGGCGCCGCGCGGCAGGCACCGAACACCCGGACAGGCGCCGCGACCGCCGCCCCTGCCGCTCCCGCGGGGGGCAGCGGGGCCAGCGGCAGGCCGAGCAGCCAGGCACGTTCGGTCAGGTCCCGGGTGCCGTGGCTGGGCAGCGCGGCGGTGACCGCCGCCCAGACGTCGTCCTCCGGCGCACCGGCGCCGGCATCGAGGTGCTCCGCGGCGAGGATCTCCGCGGGCGCGGCACCGAGCAGGGCGGGGACGGCGTCCACGTCATCGGGGCGGGGCAGGTTCACCGCGACCCAGCCGTCGGCGGCCCGCAGCAGCCGGCAGCTGCCGTTCGCGGAGACCGCGCCGCCCCGGCGCAGGCCGAGCAGGGCCGCCCGGCCGCCCAGCAGCTCGGGAACGTCCACCGCCACCGGCGCACCCAGCGCGGCCGACGCGGCGCCCAGCAGGTCGGCGGCAGCGCGGGCACGGGCGAGCACCGGCGCGTCCGGCACCGTCGGCGGATGGCCGGGCCGGCCGGTGAGCCACATCAGCCCGGACCGCGCCCAGTCGAGGGCGGCATGCTCCTCGCCGGGCGGCTCTGAAGCCGGCAGTGACGGCGAAGGGGGTATCGGGAGACCGACCGCGCGCAGGGCGTCGGCGAGCTCGGCGGCGCAGGTGCCACTCACCCGGTACCCCGGGGCCGGGGGAAGGGCCGGCGGTCAGCCACTCGGCTCGGCGCCCCGGGCCGGCACCTCGCCGCACTGGACGACCACGAAGCCACCGCGCCCGCTGTACTCGATCTGGGCGAGCTCGCCGGACGTCCGGCCGAGCAGGTTGCCGACCTTGAAGCTGGAGATCACCCGGGTGCGCACGCCCGCCGTCCAGGCGACGGCGGCGTCCCGATCGACGCAGACGGGCTCGTCCGTCGGCAGTACCAGCGGGCTGCCCAGGCAGAGGACGCCGACGCCGCCGGTGCCGGAGACCTCGGTGTTGAACACGCCGCCCGCGATCATCGCACCGAGACCGCCGGACGTCGTCGTGATCTTGTAGCGGACGCCGGACTCGAGCGCGAGCAGGCTGCGCCCGTTGACGGTGAGGCGGTCGTTGTCCAGGTGGAAGATCGAGATGTGACTGCCCGACTCGGCGAACCAGACCGTGCCCCGGCCCTTCACCCGCATCAGGTCCTGGCCCTCGCCGGTGACGGCACGCCGGAGGTAGCCGCCCACCCCCTGGCCCTTGTAGGCGAAGTCGACCTTGCCCCGGTAGGCGACCATCGACCCCTGCTTGGCGTACATCTCGCCGCCGTCGAGACGGACCCGCAGCATCCGGTCACCCGGCTCGAGCGCGAACGGCGGCCCACCGGCCGCCTCCGCCGCATGGTGCCCAAGTGGTTGGTTCACGGACACCATTCAACGCCGCCCGGCGGCGGCCGTCACGACAAACCGGTGCGGCTCAGCCGGTTCCGGTCAGCGCCGGAGCTCCGTACCAGGTCGGGCGCCGGTGGGCGAGCCAGCCGTCGATCACCGCCCGGAGGCTGACGGGACGCAGGTCGAGACCACGCAGGCTCGCCAGCGCGACCGCGGTCAGGTCGACGTCGAACTCCCAGCTGCCGATCTGCGCGCCCCACGGCAGGTCCGCCGCGAACAGCACGTTGATCTCCTGGTAGCGGACGTCGTTCTCGACGTACACGTGTTCGGCGCAGCCGATGAACTCCAGGTCCGTCACATCCAGGCCGGCCTGTTCCCGGGTCTCCCGGCGCAGCGCGGCCTCGACGGTCTCGCCGGGGCCGACGTTCCCACCGGGCAGGTAGAACCACGGCTGGCCGCGGCGGTTCGCCAGCAGCACGCGGTCCTGGCGGAGGAACAGCACCCGAGCGCTGATCTCGACGGGGGCAGGGGAAACCATGAGTGCTCCAAGGCGGGGATCCGAAGCGGGCGGAGGGGCCGGGGGTGGATGATCCGATCGGGTCAGGACGCGTTACCCACGGCGGGCAGCGCGAACTCGGCGGCGTCGAGGCCGAGGGCGTGCACCGCGTCGAGCACGACGGCCTGCTCGCTGTGGACGAACTCGCCGTCGATCCGACCGATGACCTCGCCCAGGTGGATCACCGCGGCGGCCTCGGCGGGACGGTTCCTGACCTTGACGATGTCGGCGATCGCCGCCGCGCGGCCGGCGGGCGGGTCCTCGACGAGGCGGCTGAGGTGGGCGTCGAAGCGCGCTTCCAGCTCCTCGGCCGAGAACTGCGACATCACCGGGTCGCTGGCGACGAAGGCACGCAGCCCGTCCCGCTCCGCCGGGTCGATCTTCCCGTCGGCGGCGGTCACCAGGGCGCACATCGCCACCGCCGCGTCCCGGAACGCGCTGCTGCGCAGATCCTCCCGCCGGGCGGACAGCTGCGCCCGCAGTGAGGCGACGGACAGCCGCCGGCCGAGCCGGCCGACCTCACCGGCATTCGCGGCCATCCCCCGCCAGACCGGCCATTCCTCGATGACCCACCGGCGCACCGCCACGGCGACCGGCAGCGGCCGGATGCGGGTGGCGACGAGCAGGCCGGCATCGACCAGGACCAGATCGTGCCCCTGCCAGTCGGACGGCACGGGAGGCCCGGCGGGCCAGTCGACGGTGAACAGAACGGTCAGGGTGTGGGCGGCGGCCGCCGGGTTCGTCGCGGTGCCCAGATCGTCGCCGGCGTGCTCGGTGGCCCCCAGGAAGCGCCATGCCGGCGCGGGGGCTGCGCCGCCCGCCCCGGGGACGAGCCGGGCGGCCAGGGCCCCCAGCTGACGGGACAGTGCCCGTTCGGTGTCCTCGCCCGGCGGGACCGGGCCGCCGGGCAGCTCGTGCCAGGCACCGCCGGACGGGCGGGCGAGCAGGACGCTGTCACCGGACCGGATCAGCAGACGGGCCTCAAGCCGCATGAGGGCAGGCGTGGACATCGCGGGGGGTACCTCCCGACGGGGCCGAGGACGAGGAGTCGCGGTGTCCGCGAGGACGATCCGCGAAGACCATCATCCCCCAGACGGGGGAGGCCCGGGCAGCGCCCGGCACGAACGGAACGCCCCTCGGCCGTGGTCCGGCCGGGCGGGTGGTGAGAGACCCGACAATGTGTCGCCCGCCGGACATCGCCCGCGCAACGGGTGTAGGTGGTCCGATGTCGGGAATAACCCGAGTACGGACTATCAACCAGCCGCGAAGCCGGCTCGCCGCCCCGAAACGGTCACCACGATGGGTGGCCGCGGCGGGCGCCCGCGAGCCGCGGCGGGCGGGTCCGGACCTCCCACCCAGGCACCATGAAGGGACGGTGCGCCATGCGTGCGGTCATCGGAACAGCGGTCTTCGTCATCGTGGTGGCGGTAGGGCTTGCCCTGGTCACCGGCTTCGGGGGTGCGGTCTGGGCAGTGGCGCTGGTGGTACTGGTGGCGCTCGCGGCCGGCGTGCTCGCCGCCGCGCAGACCGGCGCTCCCCGGTCGCGGCCGGGAGTCGGGATCTGTCCGGAGTGCCGCGGTGAGGGGCGCGCCTTCTACGGGCGCGGCCGGACCACCTACCGGCGCCGTTGCCGGACCTGCCGCGGACGCGGCCAGGCCCACGCCCCCGCCGTGATCCCCGAGGCACTGCTGCACCCGGGTACCCGGACCGAGGGCGAGTCCGTCCCCCTCTAGGGCAGCCGGTTCCTCCCACCCCGACGGTCATCCGATGCTGACGGTTCTCCCGTGCCGCCAGGCCGTGCACCGGCAGGTCCCCCGGGTTCTGTCAGCCCCGACCGGGCGGCACGGGTCCGTAGGCGGCACGGATCCTGGTCCGGTAGCCGTCCGCGGCCAGCCGCCGGTGCAGCCGGCCCGGTGTGCCGCGCACGGTCTGCAGCTCGAAGCTGTCCCGCCGGCGCCCGACGTGCACCGCCAGCCGGGTGGTGAGCGCGAGAAGCCGAGGATCCCGGGTAGCGATCATGGGATAGCCCGACCCGGCCATGAGAATGCCGACGCAGACCGCGTACTGCCGTCCGCCGGCTCCGCCCGGCGCGCCGGAGCGCAGGCGCACGCGGGCCCCCGATCGGGCCAGATCCCGGCAGTCCGCGGGAGTGCGCGCGAGGGTGGCGCACAGGGTCACTCCGGTCGTCGGGACATCCCGGCGCAGCTCGGCCAGCGTCGCCAGCGCGGCGTCGACGGCCGCCGAGCCGGGCGCCGCCAGCGTGACGGTCGCGCCGAGCGCCGCGGCCCGCGCGCAGATCTCCGCCGCGTTCTCGTAGGCGATCTTCCCTCCGTTGCGCGGCATCTGCTGACCGACCGTCGGCAGCCGCAGGCTGAGGTCGAGATCCTCGGCGATACCGGCGCGGTCGGCCAGGTCGAGCAGGGTGAGGTACGAACCCGTCGCGGCTTCGGCGGCCGGGACGTCGGCGGCGGGCTCGCCCATCCGGTCGATCGTCGCCAGGACCCGCGCGTCGGCGACCCGCGCCGCCCGGGTGAGGGCATCGATCGGGCCGGCACCGAGCCCGAGGCGCCCGAGCATGCCGCCAGCAACCATCCACGATCGTGACTGTCTGGACACATTATGTAGCCTCACGTAGTCGCTCGGCGCTGTCCAACCGAGCCGGCACATCGCCTGGCCGGGCGGTGCCGGCGCACGGCACCCTCCCCCCCGTTGGGCGGTCCCGCGGGCGCAGCACGAAAGTAGGACTATGACCACCCTCCTCCTCGGCCCCCTGCACCGGTACGCCGACGACCGCCGCGCCACAGTGTGGGTGGAGACCGACGAGCCCTGCACCGTCGAGATCCGGGCCCTGAACGGGCCACACGCGGCAGCGCCCACCTTCACCGTCGCGGGCCACCATGTCGCGCTTGTGGTGGTCTCCGGCCTGGTGGGCGGGACGACCTACCCGTACGAGGTCTGGCTCGCCCCGCTGGAACCCGCCCCGGCCGGGCCCTCCCCGGCACCGACGGAGACGGAACCGGGGGCGGAAACGGAATCGGTGCCGGAACCGGAGACACCCGCCGGTGCGGTACAGGTCTGGCCGGAGCCGGGGAGCAGCCAGCCGCCCAGCCTGCTCAGGCCTGTCGGGGCCGGGCAACCCGTCCGCCTGGTCTTCGGGTCGTGCCGCGTGACAGCGCCGCAGGCCCACCCGTACACCCTCTCCCCCGGCGAGGACCCGCAGGGCCTCGGCACCGACGCGCTGCATGCGCTCGCGCTGCGGATGGCCAAGACGCCGCCGCGGACCTGGCCGGACGCGCTGCTCCTGCTCGGCGACCAGGTCTACGCCGACCACGTGTCCCCGGCGACGGCCGCGCGGATCCGGGCCCACCGCGACGTGACGGTGCCGCCGGGTGAGGAGATCGCGGACTTCACCGAGTACGCGTGGCTCTACCAGGAGGCCTGGTCCCAGCCGGAGATCCGGTGGCTGCTCTCGACGATCCCCACCGCCATGGTCGCCGACGACCACGACGTCCGCGACGACTGGAACATCTCGGCGGCCTGGCGGGCGGAGATCCGCGCGCAGCCCTGGTGGGACACCCGGATCACCAGCGGCATCATGGCCTACTGGCTCTACCAGTTCCTGGGCAACCTCGACCCGGAGACCCGGGACGCCGACCCGGTCTTCGCCGCGGTCACCGCACCGGACGGCCCCGCCGACGGTGAGAGCCTTGTCCGTGACCTCGCCCGCCGGGTCGACCGGCTGCCGGATCTCGGGGCGCTCGCCGCCGGCCCGGCGCGGGCCGGTGCACCCCCCGCAACCGCCGAGGGCTCCCCGGACCCGGACTGGTCACAGCCACCCGCCCCGCCCCGCTGGAGCTATCGGTGGGATCTCGGGCGCACCCGCCTGGTCGTCATCGACTCGCGCCTGAGCCGGATCGTCGCACCCGACGGGACCAGGGCGATGGTCCACGACGCGGAATGGGCCTGGATCCGAGCACAGACCGCCCAGACGGGGGAGGTCGACCACCTGCTGCTGGGAACATCGGTGCCGTACCTGCTCACCCCGACGATCCACCATGTCGAGACGGTGAGCGAACGGCTGGCCTCCGGCCGGTTCGGCCGGGTCGTCGCCCGCCAGGCCGAGCGCATGCGGCAGGCGGTCGACCTGGAGCACTGGGCGGCGTTCGGCCGGTCCTTCGGCCAGATGACGGAGCTGCTGCACGCGGTCGCCGCCGGGGAGCACGGCCCCGCGCCCGCCAGTGTCGTGGTCCTGTCGGGGGATGTGCACCACGCCTACCTGGCCCGGGCGACCACGGCCAGGAACTCCGCGCCGGTCTGGCAGGCGGTGTGCTCCCCGTTCCGCAATCCGCTGGGGCCGGGAGTCAGGCGGGTCGACGCGATGTCCCGCCGCGGCCTGCCCGCCGGCGTGTCCGGTCTGCTCGCGCGCCTCGTCGGTGTCCGCGACATGGCCGTCACCTGGTCCATCCCGCACGGGCCGTGGTTCGACAGCCAGCTCGCGACGCTGATCCTCGACGGGCGGGCGGCGTCCATGGTCCTGGAGAAGACCGAGCCGGACGGTGAGCCGGGCGGCCTGGACGAGGTCCTGCGGGTGAGTCTCACCGCGCGGCCTGGTGAGAGCCGGCCCGAGAACGCGTAGTGCTCGGCGTCGGACGCGTGGTGCCCGTGACCGGGCGGGGGCCGGCCGGTCAGCCGAAGCGGTACGGCTGACCGGTGGCCTCCAGCACCGACATCCACAGGTCGCCGGCGGGATCGACCTGGTTGCGGTGGCTGACGGCGAGCGCGATCGGCATGTGGATGAACCGGCGCCGCCAGCGCCCGACGACCATCTCCGTGCGCCCGGACATCGCCGCGTGCACGGCCGCGTGCGCCAGCCGGATCGTGTAGACGTTGTCGTACGGATTCGCCTGCACGCTGCGGATGTGGTAGCTGGGGTCGATGTACTTGAGGTTGAGCTCGGTGCCGTGCTCGGCGAAGTGGTCCGTGATGCGCCGCGACAGCTCCGGGCCGATGTCGAAGAGCTTGCGGTTGCCGGAGGCGTCCGAGGACTCGGGCAGGCCGGTGACCAGGTCCTGCCCCGCGCCCTCCGCGACGACGACCACCGCGTGGCCCCGCTTCTCGACCCGGTGGCGCAGGTAGGTGAGCAGGCCCCGCTCCCCCTCCAGGGTGAACGGCAGCTCGGGGATGAGGACGACGTCGGCGTCGCTCTTGGCGAGCGTCGCGTAGCAGGCGATGAACCCGGAGTGCCGGCCCATCAGCCGGACGATGCCGACCCCGCCGGGAGCCGAGGTCGCCTCGGCGGACGCCGCCCGGATCGACTCCGCGGCCTTCGCGAACGCGGTCTGGAACCCGAAGCTCTGGTCGATGTAGGGGATGTCGTTGTCGATGGTCTTCGGGATACCGACGACGGCGATCTTCTCCCCGCGCTCGGCGACCACCCGGGAGATCGCGCGCGCGCCGCGCAGCGTGCCGTCCCCACCGATCACGAACAGGATGTTGATGTTCATCCGGGACAGGCAGTCGACGATCTCGTCGGGATCCTGCTGGCCGCGCGAGGTGCCGAGGATCGTGCCGCCGTCCTCGTCGATGTGCGCCACCCGCTCCGGGGTGAGGTCGACGACGCTGTGCCCGTACTTGGCGATGAAGCCCTGGTAGCCGTGCCGGAAACCGAAGATCCGGTTGACGCCGTAGTGGTTGGTCAGCTCCAGGACCAGGCCGCGGATCACGTTGTTCAGCCCCGGGCACAGCCCGCCGCAGGTCACGATGCCCACCCGCGTCTTGGACGGGTCGAAGTAGATCTTGCGCCGTGGGCCGGCGGGCTCGAAGCCCGGCAGCTCGTCCAGCGGGACCTTCCGGGACGAGATCATCGTCAGGGTGTCGTCGAGGAGGACCTTGTCACCCTCGTCGATGTAGTGCTGCGTGGTCGGGCGCTCCCCCAGCAGTGGCAGCAGGGGTGAGTCGATCCGGCACGGACCGAGGGTGCGAACCTCCAGCTCAGCGCCCTCGATGGTCAGCGGCTCTTCCACGGCCCCCCGATTCCGACACCGCCGCGGCCACCCGACGCCCGACTGGATCGGACCACGATCGCCCCAGCTCCTCCCGCTTTCCCGGACCGAGCGTACCGGTCCGGACGTCTCCCCCAGGAGCGCCGTCGATCGGGCAACCCGGCCATCATGTGCTGGACATCCGCTCACAACCGCCGCGAACGGTGGGCGGCTGGTCACCGAGGGCGCGCCGGACAGCCCGCGGACGACTCCGGGGCGACCCGGGGACCTGCTCCTCCTTCAGGTCCATTCCCCTCAGGGCCGCCCCGACGCGAGCTCTGGCAGGAACTCGCCAGCGAGATAGCGCCGGGCCAGCTCCGCGCTGTCCCGCGCGTAGGCGGCGGGGTCGGGCACGGCATCGGAGTGGGGGTGGGTGCCGAGCCAGCCGACGAGCAGCAGCCGACGCAGCAGGACCAGCGTCGGCACCATCCCCCGGTCGGACGGGTCGAGCCGCCGATGGGCCTGGTAGGCGTCCAGCCAGGCACCGACCAGACCGGGCAGCACCGGGCTGTGCTCGATGAAGGACAGCGCGGCCGCGAGATCGTAGAGGAACCAGCCGAAGCCGCAGTCGTCGAAGTCGAGCAGATGGATCACACCGCCGCTGCCGCCACCGCTGCTGCCGCTGCCACCGCTGCCGCTCCCGGGCGCCGGTGACCCGATCAGGAGGTTGGCCAGCCGCATGTCGGCATGGATCAGGCCGGCTCGGTCGGCGCCCTCACCGTAGGCCGCGAGTCGGCGCTCGATCGCCTCCGCCGCCGGCTCCAGCACCGCCAGGACCGGCCCCGCCTCGGCACCCAGTGCGGCTGCCACGCCCGCCCGCCAGCTCCCCCAGCGCCCGGCCGGCCCCAACGTCGTCCGCCACGACCAGGAGAACCGGCGGAAGCCGACCGGCCGCGGCCAGCGCCCCGCATGCCCGTGCAGACGGCCCGCCATGTCGCCGAGAACACCGAAGGACGACACCAGCGCCGCGTCGTCGCCGGGTTCCGGCGCGGTGCCCTCGACCCAGGCGAAGAGCACGCCGTGCCGGGCCGCCGGGCCCGACCGGACGGTGGTCAGCGCCGATCCGGCCCGGTTGCGCACCACCGGCGGCGTGGCTACGACCCCCTCGGCCCGCAGCGCCTCCACCCAGGCCAGCTCGGCGGCGATCTCGGCAGCGCCGTGGTAACCGGGCCGGTGCAGCCGCAGGGCCCACCGGCGCCCGCTGGACGGGTCCTCCACCCGGTACGTCAGGTTCTCCGAGATGGTGTGCAGGACGGCGACCGGGGCCGGCCCGAGATCGTAGGCGGCGAGGACGTCGCCGAGCAGCCCGGCGAGATCCAGCAGCTCTCCGGTGACCACCTGGTCGGCGCCACTGCCAGACCCCACACCCACCTGTCCTCCCTCAGCCCGCGCGGCGCGGCCGGTGCCCGCCGTCGACGCCCAGAGGTTAGTGCCGCGATCACGCCGTCCGCCGCGGCCCGGTACCGCCTCCTTCGGCCGGAGCACCGGCCGAACCACCGGCCGAAGGCACCGCCCGTCCGGCGGAATCCGTTGTCGCCGAGGTATCGCGGGGCCTTCCCGGAAGGGGCGGGCAGTGTGCCCGGGTTCCCGCCGAATACCACTCCCAGGGCGACCGAAAACCCCCCCGACCAGCCTCTGGCGAGATATCATTGGATAGTTGCACATTGAGGGGAGCCGATATGGAAGTTCCCACCTCCGCCACCTTCTGCCTGCGCTGCGGGCGAGCCCTCACCAGCCCGCCCAGCGTCGCCACCGGCTTCGGCCCCGACTGCACCCGGCACTTTCGCCGGGCAGCTCCCGCCCTCCCGGGCTTCACCCCACGCCAGGTCGAGGATGCCCTCGAACTGCTCGAGCTCGGCGGCCTCGCACCGCTGCGAGGCAGGCGGGTCTGGCTCACCGTCGGCCATCACGGCACCACCTACCGCACCGCCTCCACCGGCCAGTGCACCTGCATGGCCGGCATTCACGGAAAGCCCTGCTATCACGTCGCGGCGGTGCGTCTCATCGCCGCGTGAATGTGCCGTCGGCGGCCCGGCGCGGGAATTCTCCGGCGCACTCGGCGTGGGGGTTCCCGCACCGGGCCGCTTTCCGGCCAGCAGCCACGGTCAGGAGGACCAGCGAAAGTCAGTGGTGTGTGTTGGCGGGGTGGCCGGGCCCCGCCCGGCCCACCAGGCAGCCGGCCCGGTCGATGACGAGGACGTCGACGTCCACCGGCGCCTCCCGCAGGATCTCCCGGGCGGTGCGCAGCGCGCCGGCGGCGATGAGGTCGCCGAGCGCGATGCCGTCGTCCAGGCAGATCCGCAGCGCGCCGAGCGCGGTGTTGGCCCGAAGCACCCGGTCCTGGAGATCGGCGTCCGCGCCGCCGCCCCGCGCGAGCGCGGCAAGGCCGGCCAGGTCGACGCTGGAACGGCCCGAGTGCAGGTCGAGGTGGCCCGCGGCGAGCTTCGCCAGCTTGCCGACCCCGCCCACGACCGTCAGCTGCGGGACGGGGTGGCGCCGCAGGTACTTCAGGACGGCGCCGGCGAAGTCACCCATGTCGAGCAGGGCCTCGTCGGCGAGCCCGAGCACATCCCGCGCGACCTGCTCGGACGTGCTGCCGGTGCACGCGGCCACCCGCCGGTGACCCGCCGCTCGGGCGACGTCGATGCCGCGGCGGATGCTGTCGATCCAGGCCGAGCAGGAGTACGGCACGACGATCCCGGTCGTGCCGAGGATCGACAGCCCACCGAGAATGCCCAGCCGGGGGTTCCAGGTGCGGGTCGCGAGGTCCTCCCCGCCGTCCACACTGATCTCGATCTCGACATCCACGGTGGCTTCGGGGTGCTGCGCGGCGACCGCCGCGACGGCGGTGCGCATCATCCGCCGCGGAACGGGGTTGATCGCCGGCTCGCCCACCGCCAGCGGAAGGCCTGGTCTGGTCACCGTGCCCACCCCGGCACCGGCACGGAACACCACACCGCTGCCCGGCCTACCGGGCCGCACCACGGCGGTCACCACGGCGCCGTGGGTGACGTCGGGGTCGTCCCCGGCGTCCTTGACGACGGAGGCGGTGGCCCAGCCGGGCCGGAGCGCCTCGCGGGCCAGCGCGAAGGCCGGCCGCGCACCGCCAGGCAGGGTGATCGTCACCGGGTCGGGGAAGTCGCCGGTCAGCAGGGCCGTGTACGCGGCCGTCGTCGCGGCGGTCGCGCAGGCGCCGGTGGTCCAGCCGTACCGCAGCGCGCCCCGGTCGGGCCCGGGCCGCCGGCGGGCCCCGCCGGGCGCCGGTTCGCCAGGCATCTGATCGCCGGGTGCTGGTTCACCCGGTGCTGGTTCACCGGGCTGGTGCCCGGCGGCTTCCCGGGCTGGTCCGCCGCCCATCGGGCGGGTCAGTCCGCGTCGAGCGCGAGGGCGTTCACCGCGGCGGCGGCGATCGCGCTGCCGCCGCGGCGCCCGCGCACCACCAGGTACTCAAGCCCGCTCGGAGAACTCGCGAGGGCTTCCTTGGACTCCGCGGCACCGACGAAGCCGACCGGGACACCGATGACCGCCGCGGGCCGGGGCGCACCGCCTTCGACCAGTTCGAGCAGGCGGTACAGCGCCGTCGGCGCGTTGCCGACGACCACGACGGCGCCACCGAGATGGTCCTGCCACAGCTCGACCGCGGCCGCGGAGCGGGTGGTGCCCGCCCGGCGGGCGATCTCGGGCACCCGCGGGTCGGAGAGAGTGCAGATCACGGCGTTACCCGCCGGCAACCGACGGCGGATGACGCCGGCGGCGACCATCTCGGTGTCGCACAGCACCGGTGCGCCGCCGACAAGCGCTGACCGCGCGGCGGTCGCGACACCCGCGGAGCAGCCGATGTCGTCGGTGAGATCGACCATCCCGCAGGCGTGGATCATGCGCACGGCCACCCGGGCGATGTCCGCCGGCAGGCTGCGCAGGTCCGCCTCGGCGCGGATCGTCGCGAACGACTCGCGGTAGATCTCGGCGGCGTCCCGCAGATAGCCGGTCATCGCGCGGCGGCCGGGCAGAGCGGACGGGCGTACACCTCCGGAGCATATGCGGGCAGGTCGCCGGGGCGCACCTGGCGCGGCGGCGCGGGGTGCGGCCCGGAGCGCGGCGTGCGGCGCGGCCGGGTCGGCGAGCGCGAGGGTTCTGTCCGACCGGAGCCGTATCGTCGCGGTGTCCCGCCAGCCCGCCCTTGTGTGGCCGGCGGGAGCTCCGCGCCACCTGACCCACTTGCCGGAGGAGCCGATGCCCGCCCTCGACCAGGTCAAAAGCCGGTCCCTGCGTCTGCTGGACTATCTGGCCGCCCTCGCCACCGATCTGCGCGGCGCCCCGCGGCGCCGGCTGGCCGAGTACGACCCGGCGCCGGTGCTGCCCCGTGACGTGCCGTCCCACCCCCAGGTGAAGCTGGGTCCCGGGCAGACGCGGGAGAGCTGGCTGGAGGTGGGCAAGGTCTCGGCTCCCGTACCGCCGCGGATCCCCCGCGCGCTGTACGCCTACCTGGGCGGGGTGGACGTCCGGCCCGACCTGCCGCCTGCCCTGCCCGCCGACCTGCGCGAGCGGGCCGCGCAGCGGGGGGACGATCCGGAGGCCGTCACCCGGGCCCACGACCGCTGGCTCCGGGAGGCGTGGCAGCCCTGGGCGCCCGCCGCCCGCGCCGCGTATGCCGCGCGTGGTCTCTACGAGCGGCTGTTCGACCTGCGGCTGCGCCACAGCCACGACACCACCGGCCTGCAGCTCGTGTGGGGCCATTCGCTGCTCAGCTGGCGGGTCGCCGCCGCCGGGGGCGAGCAGGTCATCGTCGAACACCCCCTGCTGATCACCCCGGTCCGGCTGGACGTCGACCAGGACGACGGCGTCATCCGGGTGCTGGTCGACGGCACCACCTCGGTGGAGACCGACCCGGTGCGCGGCCTGGAGGCGCCGGAGCTGCGCGAGCTGCCCGCCCTGCGCGACCGGCTGCGCACCAGCCCGCCGGACGTCTGGGAGCCTGCCGAGCTCGCCCAGCTGCACGCCCAGCTGGCCGCCCCGCTCGGGCTGGACGCGGCGGTCCTCGACGGGCCCGACCTGCCGCCGCCCGGGCCCAGTGCCCGGGTCGTCGACACCTGGGCACTGTTCCTGCGCCCGCGGCCGACGACCGGCGCCCGTTTCTACAGCGAGCTTCGGGAGGCGATGGCCGAGCGCGACTTCCTGCCCGAGGCGGTGGCGGCCGTCGTCGCCACGGAGTCGCTGGTGGCGGAGGCCCTCGGCGACGCCCACAGCGGCTGGGACGGGCCCGGCCGCGGCGACCTGGGCGCAGGCGGAGTGGGGCCGGGGCACCCCGGCGGTCCGGACGGGGCCGACGACGGGTGGGCCGCCACCGGCGCTCGGCTGCTCATGCCGCTGCCGACCAACGACGACCAGGAACGGGTCGCCGCACAGCTCGCGACCGCGCGCGGCGTCACCGTGCAGGGCCCGCCGGGCACCGGGAAGAGCCACACCATCGCGAACCTGGTGTGTCATCTCGTGGCGCACGGGCGCCGCGTGCTCGTCACCGCGCAGGACGAGCAGGCCCTGGTCGTCCTGCAGGAGAAGATTCCCGCCGAGCTGCGGCACCTGTCCGTGGCGGTTCTCGGTTCCAGCCAGGCCCACATCGAGCAGCTGCGGGCGTCCGTCGTGGAGATCCAGTCCGCGGTCGGCGACGTGGATCTCGCCCGGGAGGCCCGCCAGGTCGAGCGGCTCGCGGCGGAGCTCGACGCGGTGCGATCCCGGACCAGGGCGCTGGAGCTGGACCTCGTCGAGCTGCTGCGCGGCGAGGAGCACGAGTTCGATCTTCCGCACGGCCGGGTGCGGGCCGCGGGCGTCTCCGAGTGGCTCGCGGCCAACGAGGCCGCCCTCGGCGCCGTGCCGGACCGGCTCGACCCCGACACGCCGCCGCCGCTGCGGCCCGACGAGCTCGCCGAGCTGTTCGCGCTGGCCCGCGGCATACCCGAGGCGGAGGCCACCGCCGCCGGCCAGGCGCTGCCGGACCCGGCCGCGCTGCCCGGCGCCGGCCCGTTGGCGGCCCTGTTCGACCGGCTGGACCGGCTCGACGCGGAGGTGGCCGACGGCGAGCGGGCCGGGCTGGCCTCCGCGGCGGTCGACCGGCTCGGCGACGCCGGGATCGCCGCACTGCGCGCCGAGGTCCTGGCGGGCGCCGCGGAGCTCGGCCCGCTGGAGGAGCCGTGGCTGGTGACCCTGCGCGACCAGTGCGCCTCCTCGCCCCGGCTGGCCGACTTCTGGCGGGTGCAGGCGCAGGAGCTCGCGGCAGCGGTCGCCGACCTGCACGCCCTGCGGGGAGCGCTCTTCGGGCACCGCGTCGACCTTCCCGCCGGCGACCCCCGGGCCCAGCTGGACCTGCTCGGCGAGCTGCGCACCCGCTTCGCCGCCGGCCGCGGCCTGCCCCGCTTCGGCGGGCGGGAGCTCCGCGACTTCGCCGACCAGCTCCACATCGACGGCTACCCGGCGCGGACTGTCGAAGACCTGGATGTCGCCGCCGCCGCGATCACCGGCCGGCTTCGGGTCAGCGCCGTCCTCGGCCGCTACACGGACGTGGCCGGCCAGCTAGGCGCCCCTCCCATCACCGACGGGCTCGGCATCGACCCAGGCACCACCGGCGGCTATGGCACCGATGGTCCGGGAGGCGGCGGTCCGGGAGGCGGCGGTCCAGGTGCCGGCAGTCCGGCGCAGGCGGCGTTCGCCGTGCTTCCCGCGCTGGACGCGGCCAGCGACCGGATGACGTCCGCGCTGGTCTGGGAGGCGGGTCCCGGCCGGGAGCTGGCGGCCCGGCTGGCCGCCCTGTTCCGGGAGGTGCCGCCCCGCCCGAGTTCCGCCGACCTGCTCCGCCACGCCGACCTGCTCGGTCTCGCCGGCACCCGGATCGCCCAGCAGGCGGCGCAGGCGGAACTCACCGGGCTCACCGAACAGGTGCGGGCCGGCCGCGCCGCGGCGGCGGCCAGCCCGCTGTGGACGGAGCTCGGCGACACGCTCTCCCGCCGGGATCTGGCCGGCTGGGCGCGTGCGCTCGACACCGCCGCCCGGCTGCGGGGGCTACGGCCCGCGGTCGACCGTCGCGTCGAGCTGGCCGAGCGCCTCGCCGTCGCGGCCCCCCGCTGGGCCGCCCGGGTGCTGTCCACCGGCGCGGACCCGGCGATCTGCGGAGATCCCGAACAGCTGGCAGCGCTGTGGCGGTGGCGCCAGGCCGAGACCTGGCTCGCCGACCTGCACGCCGGCGCGGACATCCCGGCCCTGCAACGACGCCTGGACGCCTCGACCGAGGCCGGTCGCCGCCTCGTGCTCGACGTGGCCCGCCGCTCGGCCCGACTCGCGCTCGCCCGCAACCTCGGCTCGGAACAGCGCCAGGCACTCACCGGATGGGTCCAGGCACTCAGCCGCGTCGGCAAGGGAACGGGCCGGTTCGCCGGCCGGTGGCGGGCCGAGGCCCGCACCCACATGACCGCGGCGATGGGTGCCGTCCCGATCTGGATCATGCCGATCCACCGGGTGATGGAGAGCTTCGATCCTCGGGTGAACGACCCGTTCGACGTCGTCATCGTCGACGAGTCCAGCCAGTGCGACGTGCTCTCGCTCGGCGTGCTGAGCCTCGGCCGCAAGGCCGTCGTCGTCGGCGACGACCAGCAGACCAGCCCGTCCGCCGTCGGCATCCCGCGGGAGCGGGTGTTCACCCTGATCGAGGATCACCTGCCCGACGTCGCCCACCGCTCGCTGCTGGATGTCGAGGCCAGCCTCTACGACACCGCGGCCCGGGTCTTCCCGCGGACGGTGGTGCTCAAGGAGCACTTCCGCTGCCTGCCCGAGATCATCGGCTTCTCGAACCGGTTCTACGACCACCAGATCCTGCCGCTGCGGGAGACACCGCGGGTCACGGTCGGGCCGGCGCTGCGCCCTGTCCGGGTCGCGGGCGGGGGCCGGGCGCCGGGCCGTTTCGGCGACGCCAACGAGGTGGAGGCGGGCGCCGTCGTCGACCAGATCATCGCCTGCTGCGCCGATCCCGCCTATGACGGCATGACCTTCGGAGTCGTGACCCTGCTCGGCGCCGGCCAGCCGCGGCTGATCGAGCACAGCCTGGTCGAGAAGCTGGGCGAGGAGGAGTACGTCCGGCGCCGGATCCGCGTCGGCGACCCGTACCAGTTCCAGGGCGACGAACGCGACGTGATCTTCCTGTCCGTCGTCGCCGACGACAACCGCTCGGCGGCGACCCGGCGGCGCGACATGCAACGGGTGAACGTGGCGGCGAGCCGGGCCCGTGACCAGCTCTGGGTGTTCCACACCGTGGCACCCGAGACGCTGCGCGACGACGACGTCCGCCGCCAGCTGATCGAGTACATGTACGCGGCGCCGGCCGCGCGGGAGGTCACCCGGCTCGTCGACCTGTGCGAGAGCGAGTTCGAACGGGCCGTCCTGCGCGAGATCCTGGCCCGCGGCTACCGGGTGCGCCCGCAGCATCCGGTGGGGCGGTTCCGGATCGACCTGGTCGTCGAAGGCGAGTCCAACCGGCTCGCCGTCGAGTGCGACGGCGACCGCTACCACGGCCCCGACCAGTGGGAGGCCGACCTGCGCCGCCAGCGGATCCTCGAACGGCTCGGCTGGACCTTCTGGCGGATCAGGGGTTCCGAGTTCTACCGGCAGCCCACCCGCACGCTCGAGGGCCTCTGGCACCGGCTCGACCAGATGGGCATCCGCCCCGCACCGGCGCCCACGCCTGTTCCGGTTCCCGCTCCGTCGCCCCTCCCGGCTCCCTCGCCGACGCCGCTGCCAGGTCCAGTCCGCACGCCCGCTCCGTCCGGGGCGCTGTCGACCGCGCCGGCCACCACCAGGCCGGCGGTACCCGGGCAACGGCCCGTCCCGCCGGTCGCCCCCGCCCCCGCCCCCGGGGCCGGGGCCGGGCCGACGATCGACCTACCGAGCGGATTCCGCCACGCGGGATGGGTGCGCCGAGAGGAGGCCGAGGCCGTCCTCGCCGCGCTCGCCCTCGCCCGGGACGTGCCGATCAGCGCGACAGGTGGCCGCGCCCGGGTCATCGCCATCGACCCCTGTGATCGTTGGTCTCCGGCCGCCCCGGCCCACGGTTCCGCGCCGGGCGACACCGAGTTCGCCCCCGAGGCCGCTGTCGTGCTGCGCCCCCGCGCCAACCCCGGAGCCGGTGGCCGCCGGATCCTCTGGCTGACCCAGCGGGAGGCACAGGCCGTCCTGCGCGCTGTGGATCGCGCCCAGGACCAGCCGGTCAGCGCACGGTCCGGGACCGGCGGGCCCGGTACGCCGGGGGCCGGCGCGGCGCACGGGCTGGTCCAGTACTTCCCGGCGGAGTCGGAGGCCGCCCGGCGGTACGGCTCGGTGGCCCGGTTGCTGCGCCCCGGCCACGCCGGCCACGCCGGCCACGCCGGCCACGCCGACCGGGCCGCGGGCGGCAGCGGCGAAGCTACCCTCTAGGTGATGTCGACCCCCTTCTCCAGGCGCGCCTGGCCGCTTCTCGCGGCCATCGTCGCGGTGCTGGGGCTGGTGGGCGCGCCGGGTGCGCTGCCCCGCGGGCACGGGCAGCTGGCTGCACAGCAGTGGTCCGCAGATCTCACGCCCGCCGCCTTGTCCGCCACCGTCTCGCGGCGGGCCGCGGCGGTCGCGGAGCCCGTCAACGCGGCAGCGCCGAAGCGCGGGAACGCCCTGCGCCCGTGGCTCGACGCCCAGCCGCTGCTCGCGGGCAGCCACCACCAGCGCTCGGAACATCAGCTGCTCGGGCTGGGCGCGGCCCTGTGCGTTCTCCTTCTGAGCGCCGCCTGGCTGACGGCCCGACCCGGCACAGCCGAGCGCACCCCGCACCGCGCAGGCGGCGGCCCCGGGTCCCGCGGCCCTCCGGCGGCTTCCCGCCGCTGACAGCCGCCCATGCCTCGAGGACCTGAACCGGGGCCCGCCGGAGGCGTGTCCTGCCGTGCCCGTCCCGAGGCCTGCTCCCAGGAGTCGAGATGGACCCGGACTTCGAATGGGGCCGACTGCTCGTCGCAGTCGTCCTGCTCGCCGTCATGTTCGCCGTACCTATGATCATTGTTGCTCGCGACCACCGCGCTGACCGCCGCCGCTACGGCGCCGCCGCCGTCACCGCGCCGATCCGTTACACAGCGGACAGGCGCCGCTATCGCGCGGGCTACCCCCCTCCCCGCGACGCCGTGGAGAGCTGAGACCGGCCCTGCGGTGGCTCCGCGGAGCCACCGCAGGGCCGGCTGGTGCCGGCCTCCCGTCCGATCACGGGAAACGGAACGTGCGAGGGTGGAGCTGCGGCCGCAGCGGGAGCAGGAACGGGAAGGTGGGACGGCGCGGCGGCCACTCGTCCCGCGCCGGGGCGCGCCACGAGGGCCAGGGAACGGTCCGGCCCGCCGTCGATACCGCCACCAGGCCGGCCGCGGCAGGCTGCTCCTCACCCGCCGACAGCGGCGGCAGCGGGGTCTCCGCCCAGTCGACCGGAAGCCCCGCGCAGAAGACGCAGATCAGACCACTCCGCGGCGATGGCACCGGCACGCCGTGGTGGCGGTAGACCTCCATGAACCCGCCGTCGTCCTCGAACCAGCGGGAGACGGTGAACGAACGGTGCCAGCTGTGGTGGCACCGCCGGCAGCGGAAGAAGATCTCCGCGCGTGCGCTCTCGACATCCAGCACGTGAGGCTTGCCGATCATCACCCGCGCCCTTCGTCCGCTTCGATGGCGTCAGACCTGTCCTGACCCGTGCCCGGCGCGCGGCCCCGGCTAACCCGGGTGCCCTGAAACCGCAGACCGCCGGGGAAGCGTCACAGGCTCGCGGCGTGGCCCTGTGTTGGCTCTGTGTGGTGTGCCCGCGGGGTAGCAGCGGCCTGCTGCCGCAACGCTACCGGGGCGCTACCGGCTGCCGGGAACCTGCCGGCTACCGGCCACCGCCGGTGGTCCGTCGCGCGGGGCAGCCGGCCGGGCCGGCCCCTCCTGGACGCGACGGGGCCGGCACCACGGCGTCCCGGCAGGTCCGCCGCCACGGTCCGGTCCTGTTCTTCCTCATCGTTCACGCAAGGGGTTGATGACACGTGCCGAGTCGTTATTCCTGGGGCGGTACCCATCCGTCGATCGCCTGGCTCACGGCGGAGACGGCGGCGGCCCGCAGCACCGTGCTCGCCCATCCCCTGTACGGCCGGCTGGTGACGGCGGACGACGTCACCGCCTTCATGACCAGCCACATCTTCGCGGTCTGGGACTTCATGTCGTTACTGAAGACCCTGCAGCGCGAGCTCACCTGCGTGGATGTGCCATGGGTGCCGACCACCCACCGCGAGTGCCGACGCCTGATCAACGAGATCGTCCTCGTCGAGGAGAGCGACGAGTACGGCGAGTCCTACATCAGCCACTTCGAGCTCTACCTGGCGGGCATGGAGGAGGCAGGGGCGGACACGGGGCCGGTCAGGCGGTTCCTCGCGGAGCTCGCCGTGGGCACGGCGGTGCCCGTCGCGGTCGTGCGCGCGGGGGTGCCCGCGCCGGCGGCGACCTTCGTCCGCGCCACCTGGGAGCTGCTGACCACCGCGCCGACGCATGCGCTGGCCGCGGCGTTCGCGTTCGGCCGCGAGGATCTGATCCCCGAGATGTTCTCGCAGGTCCTGGAAGGCAACGTGCAGCTCAGTACCTTCCGCGACTACCTGGCGCGGCATGTCGCCGTCGACGGGGAGCAGCACACGCCGATGGCGATGGCCATGCTCGTCGCCCTGGCCGGCGAGGACCCGCACTGCTGGCGGGAGTGCGCGAGCGTGGTGAACGGCTGCCTGCAGGCCCGCGCGGCGCTGTGGGACGGCATCGCCGCCACGCTCCCGGACCAGCGCGTCGTCGCGCCGGTCGCCTGAGAGCCGGGGCAACGATGATCATCGCTCTGTTCGTTCTCCTCGGGCTCCTCGCCGCCTACGTGGCGTTCGTCTGCACGTCGGTCGCCCTGCCGCGGCGGCTGCGGCTCGCGCTGGGCCCCATGTCGCTGGAACGGACACCTGACCGGGCCGCCCGCCGGCACCGCGGACGTGTCCTGTTCACCAGTGACGAGCCGTGCTCGTGGTCCCTGCCCGGCACCGGAGGAGGTGCCGGAGGTGCCACAGGGGCCACAGGGGCCGGACCGGACCGGTGGACGGCGCGCGACATCCAGGCGACGGCCGGACGGCTCGCGGCCGCGCTGCACACGCTCGGCCTGCGCCACGGGCAGCGGGTCGCCGTGCTCAAGCGGAACCACCTCGACATCCACCTCCTGCACCTGGGGGTGGTGCGGGCCGGCGGGGTCGCCTGCCCGATGAACGGCGCCTTCGCCGCGGACAAGGTGGCCCCCTACCTGGTGAACATCGACGCCCGGATCCTGTTCGCGGACGTCCCCACGCTGCTGCGGGTGCTGCGGGAGGGTGGCACGCCGGGCCGGGTGGACACCATCGTCCTCGTCGGGCGGGTGGGTGACATCCCCGAATCCGACGTGCGGGAGCTGCACGGGGCGCTGCACCGCGCCCCGGACGGGAGCACGGCGCCCGCCGTCCACTGGATCGAGGACCTGCTCGCCGCGGCCACCGAACCCGCTCCCGCGGTGCGGCGTGGCCCCCGCGAGCCGCTCTACCTGGTGCACACGTCCGGGACGACCGGGTTCCCGAAGGCCGTCATCCTGCGCAACGGGCCGCAGTCCCGGGCGATGCGGGGATGGCTGTGCTACGTCCACATCTCGCCCCGCCGGGACCGGGGGTACATGGCCGTCCCCAACAACCACCAGGCGGTGATCCTGACCTTCCACTGCATGCTGCTGCTGGGCGTGCGGGCGCACTGGACGGCGGCCACCGGCCGGGACTTCGACGCCCTGGGCGTGGTCGAGGAGCTGGCCCGCGACCGCTACACCGGCTTCTTCGGCTTCCCCATCACCTACACCCAGCTCAGGGAGGTGCCGCTGGCCGAACACGACCTGCGGGCCATGCGGTTCTGGGCCAGCACCGCCGACGCGGCGCACGAGGCGATGATCCGGCCGTGTGTCCAGGTGGGCGGCACCTTCCGCCGGCTGGGTCTGCCCGTGGGCGGCTCCGTCTACCTCGACGCACAGGGGTCGAGCGAGGTCGGCACGCCGTCCGTCCTGCGGTACTACTCGCGGCTGACCCGCCGGTACGACCGCCGGATCGGGCGGCGCCACTCGGCTCCGTTCGGCCCCGGCGTGCGGATCGCCCGGGACGGCGTGCCGGTCCCCCGCGGGCAGGTGGGACGTCTGGAGGTGCGCGGCAGGACGCTCTTCGAGGCCTACTGGAACAACCACTCGCTCACCTACGAGGCTGTCCGGGACGGCTGGTTCTTCACCGGGGACGTCGCCCGCTGGTCGGGCGGGCACGTCGTGCAGCTCGACCGTGAGGTCGACGTGATCCGCACCGCCGGCGGCGACGTCTACAGTCTGCCGATCGAGGAGCGCATCCACCTGCACCCGGCCGTGTTCGACACCTGCGTCTACGGGGCGCGCCAGCCGGACGGCACCCAGCGCCCGGCCGCCGCGGTGGCTCTGCGGCCCGGGATCGGGATCGGCGCGGCCCGGCTGCGCGACGAGCTGAACGCGCTGCTGGCCCCGGAGGAGCAGCTGGTCGCCGTGGAGATCCTGCCGTGGAGCGAGTTCCCCGTCGGCGTCACCGGCAAGACGCTCAAGCGCGTGTTCCGCGAGCGGACGGAACCGCTGCCCGTGCCGGAGGCCAACCGTCCGGTCGCGCTGCAGGCGGCTCCCGCCCCGCTGGTCGCCAGCAGGTCGGTCTAGGTGCCCCCCGTCGAGAGGAGGTGGCCGCGGTGACCGTCGCACAGACCGCGCAGACCGCGCGCACCAGGACGACCGGGCAGACCGGGCAGACCGGGCTCGGAAGCCGGGACCGCGACTGGGCGCAGCTTGCCAGCCTGGCGTGGTCCGGTCCGCCCGAGGCGCTCGCCGCACGGGTGCGGCAGATCCTCGGTCGAGACGAGAGCGGTCTCGGTGATCTGTTGGAGTTCGTCCTGCAGTACGCCGTCTACGCCGGCTGGCCGCGGGGGTCCGAGCTCGAGGGGGTCGTGCGGTGCCAGTGGGCGCTGCACTGCCGCGACACGGGCACGGATCCCGCGTCCTGGCCAGCGCCGGGCGCCATCTCCCTCGACCGGGAAAGCCGGGACGAGCGGCTGCGGGCCGGCGAGGAGACGTTCCGTGCCGTGAACCGCAGCGAGGCGCCGCCCCGGGGCAGCCCCTTCGTCGAGGCCGGCATGCTCGGCTTCGTCTTCGGGCAGGTGTGGCGCCGGCCGGGCCTCACGACGCGCGAACGCCGCATCGTCGCGATCATCGTCTGCGCGGCCGCCGGAGCCGTCCACCCGTTGCGCCACCATGTCCGCTCGGCCCTCGCCTCGGCGGACCTGTCCGCCGCCGACCTGCGGGATCTGCTCACCGAGGTCGAGGGCCGGGTGCCCGCCCCGGCCGCGGCCGTCCTGCGGGACGGGTCAGGCCCGCACCCGCCGCGCTGACCAGCACGCCCCGCGCCGGCCGGCAGCCCTGCGCCGCCGGCCGGCATGCCAGGCCAGGGCCGTCCCGCCAGGCCCGTCCCGCTCCGCCCTGTTGGCCGCCCAGGGCAGCCAGCGCCCGCCCACACCGAGGAGACCCCACGATGCACGCCGCGCACACCACCACCTCCCGGAGTGACGCTCCGGCCGATACTCGGAGCGACGCTCGACGCGATGTCCCCAGCGCTCCGCGCGATGTCCAGAGCGACGCTCTGCCCAGCGCGCACGGCGTCGACGCGCAGGGAGATGGCACGCCGGCTGCCGAGGCCTACGGATTCGTCGGCCTCGGCAGCCAGGGAGCCGAGATCGTCCGGCTCTGTGCGGTGGGCGGGGTGCGGCCACGCGTGTTCGACCTGCAGGCCGACCGGGTCGAACAGGTCCGCTCCAGCGGAGTCACCGTGGCGCCGACCCTGGCTGACCTGGGCCGGCACGCCACCGTCGTCTCGGTGTGCGTCTTCGCCGACGACGACGTCCGCGCCGTGGTCGCCGGGCCGGGCGGGTTGCTGGAGACGATGCGCCGCGGCGGCCTGATCGCCGTCCACAGCACCTGCTCACCCGAGGTGTGCGTCGAGCTGGCCACGCGGGCCCGCGAGCGGGGCCTCGCGCTGGTCGACGCGCCGGTCAGCAACGGGATCCGCGACGCCCGGGGGCGCGCGCTGACGGTGATGTTCGGCGGCGGCCAGCCGGAGCTGCGGCGATGCAGGCCGGTGTTCGACCTGTTCGCGCACACCGTGCTGCACATCGGCGAGGTGGGCAGCGCGCAGCTCGTGAAACTGCTGAACAACGCTGTGTTCCTCGCGCACCGTGGCGCGGCGGTCGAGGCGCTGCGGGAGGCGGTCCGGCTGGGCCTGGACCCGGACCGGGTGCGGGTGGCTCTCCGGACGTGCAGCGCGGCGGCCAGCCCGCTGCCCCCGGGAGACCAGCCGCTCGGCCTCTCCGGCAGCGGGCCGTCCCTGACCGCGCTCGCCGCCCTGCTCACCAAGGACCTGACCCTGCTCGACACCGCCCTGGCCGCCGCCGACGGGAACGCCGGGCGGCTGGGGAGCCTTGCCAGGGAGGCCCTCGCCACGCTGCTGGACCTGGACCGGCGTGCCTCCGACGCCCCCGACGTGCGGACCGGGCCGGCCGGCACCTGCCCGGGGCACTCCGTGGGGGCGGAGGTTCCGGCCTGAGCCCTGGCCTGCGGCGGGATACCGGCCAGGGGATCCCCCGGGGTCAGCGGCGGAGGGCTCATTTCCCGGTGTGGGCATCGACCGGAAGTACCAGCACCCGAAACAGATGAACAACATGCGCCGGAGCGCAGATAGTCGCCTCAACGCAAGCCGGTAGACGATTGACAGGGCTGCGGGGACAATTCAGACTCCTAGTCGGACTGGCGAACAAAGGACCGATTCACGTCCAATTAGCACGATCCGACGGTCGGCATGGCCGAAATGCGGACAGGAAAGGCCGTCCCGACGGCCGGACGCCGCACGGCCCAACGCGGAAGGGACGGATTCGGCCGTGTCGTGGAGGGGAAATCGCGCGACAACAATCCAGACCGCCGCGGGATTCGGCGGTACCGCGGATCACCAACCGGCCCGCCGGAGCGCAGGTCAGGATCTTTCCCCACGGCGCCGACGACGAAAAGGGCCGGCTCCGCGGATACGGTTCGCGGAGCTGCTCCTGGATGCCCGGCGCGCCGCCCGTGCGGGTGACATGCGACGGGCCGCGGAACTTCAATCCCGCGCCGTGCTGCTTATCGCGCGAGTTCACGCGGAATCGCCGGCCGATCCGCAGCCGGCATGGATGCTCGGTGGCGTTCAATACGACCTGGCGGCGTTGCGGTACAGGGCCGGCGATCCGGGCGCCGCGGTCCGCGCGTTGGACGCGAGCGAGCAGCTCTACGCGGTACTCGCCCGCCGGACACCCGCGGCGGCCGGGCCGCTGGCAGACGTGCGGGCCCGGCGGGCTGTCGTGCGCGCCACGCAGGGGCACGGTGCCTCCGCGCTGGTGGACGCGCAGGCGGCTCTGCTCGGCCTGCACGCGGCCCCCGGCCGGCTGGGCCGCCCGGACGGGCGGGACGATCCCGGCTCCGCTCGCGTCCTCGCGCTCTGCGGCGACGTCCTGGCCGCCTTCGGCGATCCGGACCTGGCCCTCGTGGCCTCGGAACGCGCCGTCCGGGCCCTGCTCGGGCCGGCCGTCGCGCCACCGGCCGTCGCACCACCGGCCGGCGCGCACCCCACCGGCACGTTCCTGACCGACCGGCCAGGCTCGCCGCATCCGGGCTACCTCGCGCGTGCGTGCCGCGTCGCCGCGGTCATCCGGCAGGCGCGCGGCCCCGGGCAGGTCGACCGCGCGCGCCGGCTGGCGGCCGCGGCCGCCCATCTCGGCGCACCACCCACGTCAACGCTCCTGGAACAGCGGATCTCCTCGCCGCTTCCCCCGGATCTCACCCTCGGCCTGCGCGGCGCGCTGCGAGTGGCAGAACGCCGCGGAGGCGACCCGGGGGCCACCTCGTCCCTGTTGCAGGCGCTGGCCGCCCCTGATACCGACGGCGCACCACCCGGCTGGTCGACGGACCCGACCTGGCACGGCAGGATCACCGCGGCCCGGGCCCGGCCGAACGGGCCCACCCCCGCCGCGGCCGGTGCCTGCGCGACGATGCTGGGCCGGCTGGCCGGCGACATCCTCTCCGGTTCCGCTGACCCACTGGTCGGGCTGCGCCTGATGCTGGAGGCCCACTGCCTGCGCGCCGCGCCGGCCGCCGCCGCCCGTCCCGCCGCCGCAGCCCCCGGCGGACCAGTGGACCGGACGCAGCCGGCAGACCCCGCCTGGGCAGGCCTTCTGGACGCCGCAAGCCGCCGGATCGCCGCCGTGGGAGATCCGTCCTTCGCCCTCGACCTGGCGAGCTGGGCCGAGCGCGCCCGCGGCGGCCCGGCCCGCCGGCCCGTCGCCGCACTCGATCCGCAGGGCGCGGCAGGGACCTCGCAGGCCCTGCCGTGCTGACGGCAGGGTCCCCGCTCGGAGCCGGTCAGATCGCCGACAGTCCTGGAGGACGGAAGATGACAGCCGGAAGCACGCCGACAGGTGGAAGTCCCCGGTTCGCACTGCTCGGCCCGCTCGAGGTCCGCGACGACCTCGGCCGGGCGGTTCCGGTCTCCGCTCCGAAGCAGCGAGGTGTCCTTGCCACGCTGCTGGTCGACGCCGGCACCGTGGTCTCGGCCGACCGACTCTCGGATCTGCTCTGGGACAGCTCGCCACCGCCGTCCGCGACGAAGACGCTGGAGAACTACGTCAGCCGGTTGCGCCGCTTACTCGGGCCCGTGCTGGGCGGACGCATCATCACCCGCTCTCCGGGCTACGTGATCGAGCCACGGAACAGGTTCGAGGTCGATCTGGTCATCCAGGCGGACCTCGCCGGACGGGCGCAGGAGGCGGCGGCCCGGGGCGACTGGGCCCGCGCCGCCTGTGACGCCCGGGACGCCCTCGCCCTGTGGCGCGGAGACCCGTTCTGCGACATACCGGTGGAGCGGCTGCGACGGGAGCAGGCACCGCACCTGGCCGAGGCCCGGCTGCGGCTGCGGGAGCTGGCGCTGACCGCCCAGGTGATGCTGGGCGACCACCAGGGCGCCCTGCCGGAGCTGCGGCGGCTCGTCGAGGAGACCCGCATCCGGGAGCACCCCTGGGAGATGCTGATCCTCGCCCTGTTCCGGTGCGGTCGCAAGGCCGAGGCATTCGAGGCCTACCGCCAGGTCAGGTGGGTCCTGCGCGACGAGCTCGGCGTTGATCCCGGCCGCGGTCTGCAGCAGCTGCAGCGGCACATGCTGTCCGACGACCAGCTGATCTTCCCGGGCCCCGCCACCGGTACGGGCAGGTCGACCGCCGTCGCCGTCGCCGGTGGCTCCGGACAACCGACGACCGCGACCATGATGACGACATCCGCCGCGCTGGTGACCGACCCGACTCTGTCGATCGACACAGCCATGGTGACCGACACAGCCTTGGCGAACGGAACAGCCATGACCGCGGCCGCGGGAGAGTTCCGCCCGCGGCCGTCAGGCCCGCTCTCCCCGCCACCCGCCGCCGTCCACCAGGCTCTCGCAGGCAGGTACGAGAGCCTGCCTTCGCCGCGGGCGGGCACCGACCCCGATCCGGCCCGGGCACTGCGCCTGCTCAGCGGCTGGAGCGGCGCCGATCTACCGCTGGCGGCAGTCTGCGCGGTGCTCCGCCGGCCGCCGGCGCTCGTCCGCCGCGATCTGGCGGTTCTCATCGATCAGGAGCTCGCGGAATCCCCCGCGCCGGACCGGTTCAGGCTGCCCGCCATGGTCCGGCTGTTCGGCCGGACCAGAGCCGGCACCGGCACCGGTGGGCCGGGCCGGGACGACGACGCCGCGCCGGGTGTCGTGCTGCGGCGCCTGGGCGGGTGGTACCTGCGCAGCACGGTCGAGGCCGGGAACGTGCTGCATCCCTACGGCCGGCGGCCCGGTCTGCACCCGGCCTCGGACGAACACCCGCCGGAGACGTTCGGCAGCTACCGGCAGGCGTCGGTCTGGGTCGCCACCGAGCACGAGAACCTCATGACCACGGTGCGGATGGCGGCCACCGCGGGTGAGCACGCCCTCGCGTGGCGCCTGGCCGCCGCGCTCACCGGCTACTTCCACGTCAGCAAGCGGTGGACGGACTGGATCACGACCGCGGAGATCGGGCTGGCGTCGGCGCGGCAGGCACAGGACCGGTTCGGCGAGTCCGCGCTGCTGGTGAGCGCCGGGCTGGCCTATGACGACCTCCGCATGTACGGGCGGTCGCTGGAGATGCTCGAACGGGCGCTGTCGGTGGGCAAGGACAGCGCGGACCAGTGGGGGGAGGCGGTCAGCCTGCTCAGCCTCGCCCACGTGCGCGGCGCGAAGCGGACGATGGCCGACCACCAGAGCGCTCAGAAGATCTTCAGCGAGGTGGGAAACTCCTGGGGTTTCGCCCTGACGCAGATCGAGCTCGGCCGTGCCCACCGCAATCTCGGTGACCTGGACCAGGCGATCGCCTGTCACCGCCATGGGGCCGCGATCCTGGGCGACCTCGGCGACGAGTGGGGCCTGGGGCTGGCACACCTCGGCCTCGCCGAGGACCATCTGGCCCGTGGCGACCATGCCAGCGCCGCTCTGGTGTGCCGCCGGACGCTGGCACTCACCCACGGGATCCGGGACCGGCACACCAGCGCCCGTGCCCTGACCCTCCTCGGGCACAGCTATCTGAAGGTCCCGGACCCGGCCGCCGCGCGGCGCTCCTGGACCGAGGCGCTGCGCATCTTCGAGGATCTGGCGGACCCGCGTGCGACGCAGCTCCGGGTGGGCATCGCGACGCTGGACGCGGCCGCGACGATCGCCTCCTGAGCCGCGCCGCCCATGCCTACGCCGCGCCATGTGCGGCCGGCGCCGCGGCCGGGTCGGTCGGCTGCGGGTCGGTCGCGCCGGCCGACGACCAGGCCGACCACATCCGCGCGTACTGGCCGCCGGCGGCGACCAGGTCGTCGTGCGAACCGTTCTCGACGACCCGGCCGCGGTCGAGCACGAGGATCCGGTCGGCGGAGGCGGCCTGGGTCAGCCGGTGCGCCACGGTGATCACCGTGCGTCCGTCCAGGGCCCGCTCGGCAGCCAGCTCCAGCCGGCGGGCGCCGGCGCTGCCCGCCTCCGCGGTGGCCTCGTCGAGAACGACGATCGGCGCGTCCACGAGCAGCAGCCGGGCGAGCGCGAGTTCCTGCGCCTGCGTCGGGGTGAGCCGGTGCCCGCCCCGGCCCACGACGGTCCGCTCCGCGGACGGCAGCGCGGCGACCCAGCTCGCCGCGCCCGCCTGGGCCAGTGCGTGGTCGATGTCCGCGGCCGAGGCGTCCGGGCGGGCAAGCCGGAGATCGTCCACGAGCGGGCCGGCGAACACGTGGACCTCCTGGGTCACCAGGGCGACCGTGGTCCGCAGGTCGTCCGGCCCGAGCTGCCCGACCGGAAGACCGGCCAGCCGGACCTCCCCCGATGCCGCGGGATGCAGGCCGGCGACGATGTTGGCCAGCGTGGTCTTGCCCGCCCCGCTCGCACCGACGACCGCCACCCGCTGCCCCGGGCGCGCGGCGAGGTCGACGCCGTGCAGCACCTCGTGATCGTCCGCGTAGGCGAAGTGGACGTCGCGCACCTGGACGGCCGGCTCGCCGAGAACCGCCCGTTCCGGCGCCGGCGGCGGTGCCACCCGCGCCACTCCGACGAGGCGGGACAGCGCGGCGCCGGCCTCCTGAGTCGTGTCGATCATCATCAGGATCATGTTGACCGGCTCGAACAGGCGGCTGAAGTAGAACGCCGCCGCGGTCGCCGCGCCGACCGTGACAGCACCGTCACGCACCAGGTAGAAGCCGGTGGCCAGCACGGCGGCGACCCCGATGGCCTCGGACAGGTGCATGCGGCCCCAGAACCGCGTCCGGAAGTGCATCGCCGCGTAGGCGCAGTCCACCGCCGCCTCCGACCGCTGGGCGGTCAGCCGCAGATGGCGCGGGCCGAGGCGGAACGCCCGGACGGTGTCCGCCCCGCCGATCGAGTCCAGCAGCTGCTGGGCCCGCGCGCCCTCGGCGACCCGCTGGGCCGCGAAGACCGACCGTGACCTGCGCAGGTACCACCGAAGCGCGTAGATGTCGGTCGGCACGGCGAGCAGCGCGACGACCGCGAAACGCCAGTCGATCGCGGCCAGGCCGACCGCGGTCATCCACACCAGGAACACCGACATCGCCAGCGTCGGCACGGTGGTGCGAATCGCGGTGGTGACCACCTCGACGTCACCGCTGATCCGCGCCACCAGATCACCGGAGCCGGTGCGTTCGACCTCGCCCGCGGGCAGGTGCAGGGCCCGCTCCAGGACGTCCTCACGCAGTGACGCCAGCGCGGGCTCCGCCACGAGCGCGATCAGCACCCTGGTCACCACCAGGAGGACCGCGGCGCCGACCGCCACGATGACCAGGACCTGGACCGGCCAGAGGACAGCCCCGCGGTCGCCGTCGATCGCCGCGTCGACGACCCAGCCGAGGGCCCGGGGCACGATGAGCTGCAGGCAGGTCCCCGCGGTCAGCGCCAGGACCGTGAGCACGCCGAGCGCCCACCGTGGCCGCAGGAGCCGCAGGAGGTACCGCCACGTCTCGCCGGCGCTCGCGGTGGGGAGCAGGCCGTCGCCGGAGTGTTCTTCTCGCACGCTGTCACCTCGCATGGGGATCACCCGTCCTGGCCGGTTCACGCTGTCCTGGCCGGTCACGCGAGGACGAGTTCGCGGTAGCGCGGGTTCGTGTGGACGAGGTCCGCGTGGGTTCCCTCGGTCGTGACCGTGCCGCCGTCGAGGACGACGACCCGGTCGCAGCAGGCCAGGACCGCGGGGCTCGAGGTGACGCACACCGTGCTCAGCCCGCCGCGCAGGCGCCGCAGGCCCTCGGCGATCCGGCGCTCGGTCAGCGAGTCCACCGCGGTGGTGGGTTCGTGCAGCACCAGGACGGGCGCGGCCGCGGCGAGGGCGCGGGCCAGCGCGACGCGTTGGCGCTGCCCGCCGGACAGTGACGTCCCGCCCGAGCGCAGCCGGGTGTGCAGGCCCTCGGCCAGCACCTCCGTCAGGTCGTCCAGCCCGGCCGCCGTCACCACGGGGCCCAGCTCACCGCCGGTCTCCGCCGGCGTCGCGGACCGGATGTTGTCCAGCACGGTTCCTTCGAACAGCACGGCGTCATGGGGGGCGACCAGAACGACCTCCCGGGCCGTGTCGGGGTGCAGGTCGGTGACCGCGGTGCCGTCCAGCAGCAGTGCGCCGGACTCCGGGTCGGCATCCCGGGCCAGCACGCCGAGGACCGCGGCGGCTTCGTGCGGATCGGCCACCACGACACCGAGGAGCTCCCCGGCGCGTACCTCGAGGTCCAGATCGCGGACCGAGCCCACCGTGACCTTCTCCAGCCGCAGCCGGCTCGCCGGCCGGTCAGGACCCGCCTGCCGATCGGCACCGGCCGGCACCGTGGGCGCTCTTTCCGCGACCGCCGGCGGGGCGTTCAGCACCGCGGCGATGCGGCCCGCCGACGCCAGGGACTGTGCCCGCTGGGCACCGAACCCGGTGATCCGGTTGAGCGGGTCGACGAGGAACTGCGCCAGGCCGACCGCGGTGATCAGGGCACCGATACTGATCGACCCGCCGGCCGCGAGGCGGCCCGCGCCCAGTGTCACGACCGCGAGCAGGCCACCGGCCAGCGCGACCGCCACCGCCCTGATCGTCGACTCCGCGGCTGCCGCGCGCAGGGTGGCGGCCAGCGCGCGCTGGCTCGCCGTCCGGTAGCGCTCGACGGCCGGGCGCTCCCCACCGAAACCCTTCAGGACCCGCAGGCCGGCAATCAGATCGGCGGCGAGGCCTGTCGCCGCCGCCATCGTCGCGCGCTCGGTGGCGCTGCGCCGCTCCAGTGGCCGGCCCAGGAAGTGGGTGATGACCATGAGGAGGAGCGTCCCGGCCACGACCAGACCGGTCAGCGACAGCGAGAAGCGGGCGAGAACGACCACGGCGACCCCGACCCCGGCGATGCCGGAGATGGCCATCGCCAGCGCGTAGTTGAACATGCCGACCTTCAGGGCGTCCGCGGTCGCCAGGGCGACGAACTGCCCCGGGAGCTGGTCGGCACTCGCGCCGCCGCGCGGGTCGAGGACCCGGTCGGCCACCAGCATCCGCAGGTCGTGGCCGGCGCCCTGGACAGCCCGCAGGTTCGCCCGGAAGCCCCACCGCATCGCGCAGGTGAGGGCGACGAAGAGCCCGAGCAGCACGGCCAGCCAGCGCAGCATCGAGGCGCCGTCCCCGGTGGCGATCGCCCGGTCCACCGCGAGGCCGATGGTGATCGGGACGAGCGCCTCGGCAACCTGGTGGCAGGACAGGAAGGTCGACGACGCGCTCACGTGGCGTAACTGGCCGCGGCGCGCCCGGCGCAGCACCGACCCGGCGCTGTGCACCGCCACCGACGGAGCCGTGGCGGACCCGGCCGCCGAGGCCTGCACCGTCGAGGCCGCCGTCGGTGGGTTGTCCGTCGGCGGGTTGCCCGTCGGTGGCGTGTCGACTGTCGGGGCGCTCACGGAGCGGGGTCCGTTCCGGCGCGGAACCAGGCCGCGCGCGGCGGCGCACCTTCGTACAGGTTCACGTCTCTCCTCGGGTCGCCGACGGGTTTCTCAGGCAGGTTTCGCAGGCAGGACTCCCGGGACCATCCGGCCCGTTTCCCGTCACGACGACGCGCTGCTTTCCTCACCGGCGCGGATCGCGGCTCCGGCGCTGGTCAGGGCCGGGGGGAAGCCAGACCCGAACGCGGTGGGCAGCCATTCCCGACGGCTCGGCCAGCTACTCGACCAGACAACTGTCATCGCGCACCAGAAATGCGCCGTCGAGGCGCATGCCCCTCCTCGAGTCGGGATCGCGAACAGGCCGGATGGCACGCCGTTACACTGGCGCTCACGGCCAGCGGGCGTACCCTTGTTTCTACTCCGGTTATTCGTGGCCGTCGCGGCAGCATCGGCCATAAATTCCACTGAATCGGCCACCCGCGACCGCTCTGGACCGCTCTGGCGGGTGTTTGTACGCTTCACCGCCATGACATCCCCAGCACATCTGTCCGGGGGGCCGGGAGAATCGTCCACGCTGGTTGACCTGCGTCGTGGCGGCGGCGCAATCGGGGGCAGCCATCCGTACGAGGGCGAACGGCTCGTCACCGGCTGGCATGCGCATGACCTGCACCAGATCGAGTACGCGATCGCCGGTGTGGTGGAGGTCGAGACCTCCGTCGCGCACTATCTGCTGCCGCCGCAGCAGGCCGCCTGGATCCCGGCCGGGCTGGCGCACCAGGCCACGATGAACGCCGTGACCCGCACCGTCGCGGTGATGTTCGACCCGGCCGTCGTCCCCAGCCCCGGCGATCGGGCGCGGATCCTGGCGGTCTCCCCGCTCATCCGCGAAATGATCATTTATTCGCTGCGCTGGCCGATCACGCGGACCGCGGCTGACAGCGTGGCGGACGAGTTCTTCCGCGCCCTGGGCCACCTGGTCGCCGAGGCCCTCGACCACGAGGCACCGCTGTGCCTTCCGACCTCGACAGACCCGGTCCTGTCCAGGGCCATGGCCTACACCCGGGCGCATCTCGGCGCGGTGACGGTCGGGGAGGTCAGCGGAGCCGTCGGAGTCTCGGAGCGTTCGCTGCGCCGCCAGTTCCGCGCGACGCTGGGGCTGTCCTGGCGCAGCTATCTGCTCCAGGCCCGCATTCTGCGGGCAATGGAGCTGTTCTCGGTGCCCGGGCGATCGGTGCTGGAGGTGGCCACAGCCGTCGGCTTCGACAACGGCAGCGCGTTCGCCCGGGCCTTCACCCAGTACTGCGGGGAGACGCCGTCGGCCTACCAGCGCCGCGTCGGCACCACCCGGGCCACCCGGGCCACCCGGGCCGCGCGGCCCGCGCGACCCGCCCGGCCCGGGGTCCGCCCGTACACGGCCTCGGGGCAACGCCCGGCGGCCGTCACCCGCCCGCCCGCACCTGCTGGGTAGCGGCACCGCGCTACCAGCCCGTCAGGGGCGCGCTACCGGCTCGGACGATCGTTCCCGGCGTCAGATCCGCGGCGGGAACCGATCCGCCGCGGCCCCCGGGGAACAGCCCGACCGCGCCAGGGAAAGGCCGACCGTCATGCCCATCGATGCGCCGCAGTACAACGGGATAGCCGCCACCGACTACCTGCGGGAACTCCTGGACCTGTTCGAGAACGCGAACATCGGGATCATGGTCACCCGCTTCGACGGGGCCGTCAGACGGGCGAACCCGGCGCAGCGCCGGATCGCCGGCTGGGCCCCGTCGGGCGCGGCTGAGCCGTCGGGCGCGGCCAGGCCGTCGGCCCGCACGCTCCTCGGCGACGATGTGTGGGAGCAGGTGACCGCCGCGGCGGTTGACGGACACACCCTGCACAACCTGCCGGTCGACCTGCGGCGGGCGGACGGGTCGACGGTGGCCGCTCTGCTCGACGCCAACGGCGATGCTGACGGGGGCGTTCTCCGTCTGGTCACCCGTCCCGCGTTCCGTGGATCCCTGCCGGGACCAGACGAGGCCGACACGCGGGCGTGGCACAAGCAGTGGAGCCAGACCGAGGTCGGACCGCTCCTCGACGGGCTCGGCGAGACAGCGGTCACCGCGCTGACGAAGGAGTTGGAGGACCTCTTCGAGCTCCTGCCCGTGCCCCTGCACGGCATGGCCCGCACCGCCGAGGTCAGGCGGACCAACCTGATCCACCTGGCGTTCCTCGGCTGCGCCGACGAGCCCGCCAGGTTCGTCGGGCAGAACCTGCTCGGCATCTTCGCCGTCGAGGAGGATCTGGTCGCCCTCGGCGAGTCGATGACCGTCGACAACGCGATCCTGAACTACCCGACCACGATTCGCCGCCTCGATGGCACCCTGCTGCCCATGCAGGTCTACTCCAGCACGGTGACCCGTGACGGCGAGTTCGTCGGCACCCGCTGCTTCCTCTTCTTCACCGACGCCTCGGACGCCCCCGACGGCCCCCTGCCGTTCACCGCCCACCCGGTTCCGGCAACGGTGGACGGGTATCGCCGCTGACCGGCCGGACGTCGTCGACCAGCCCCCACGCGGCAGCGACCGCGGTGCCGACCGCCCAGCCGGTCAGCGACAGGAAGGCGGTGCGCTCCCGGCCCACCCGGCGGACGATGCTGGACGTCCCGCCGGCCCCGGGGATGAGCCCCATCGCCAGCTCGGGCAGCCGGAACGTGGTCCGCGGGTCGGCGACCACCCGGCGGGCGAACGCGGGGACCTCGACTCCGGCGCCCACGCACGTCCCGTGCACGTAGGCCGTTACCCGGTCGGCGCACCGCAGCAGGGCCATCGGGATGCTGCGGGACGTCCGCACGGCATGGCCGACGGCCGGGTCGGGAAGTGTGCCGAACTCCGAGAGATCTCCACCGCTGCAGAAGGTCGGGCCGACGCCCCGCAGCCGCACGGCGCTGACGCTGGGATCTCCCGCGGCCAGGGTGAACGCCTCGACCAGGCCGTCGCGCAGGTCCCGGCTGACAGCGTTGCGCACCTGCGGGCGGTTCAGCTCGACCCACAGCTCGTCGCCGTCACGATCGACGAGGACGGCCGGCGCGGACGGCACCGTAGTGGCCCCGGAGGCGCTCACCGACGCCGGTGCCGTCGATGCCGACGCTGACATCGGCACTGACACCGGCACCGTCGCCGATGCCGCCGCACGACTCGCCCGGGCCGCGCGGTGGCCGGCGAGCCAGACCGCGAACTCGGCGCCTGCCTGCAGGGTGGAGTAGACGAACGATTCCGCGATCACCGCGTCCCGGACATCGAGGTGCGCCGAGTACCGCACGAGCTGGGTGAACGCCACCGAGGCCGCCGGCACGGCGCGGGTCATGGCGGCGATCGCCGCGAGCGCCTCCGCCGTCCCGCCGGGCTGGCCGTCACTCCCCTGACCCATCGGGCCGACCCAGGGCGCCGGCGGCTCGGACTGATCGGTCAGCAGGATGTCGAAGCCCGCGGTCTCGATCCCCGGGGGGAGGTCCGACAGATCCGGGGCGACACCCACCAGCACGCCCGGCAGCCACCGGGCGAGCGCGCCGACCTCGACCGCCCGCGGCCCCCGGATCCGGACCGCGAGCAGCGGACTCCCGTTGTACGCCGCGAACATCTCGGGGTCGGCACGCAGCGCGACCAGTGCCTCCTCCGGCTCCAGGACGGCGGGCGCTGTGCAGGCGGTGTTCACCGTGCCGAGCGTACGGATTCCGTACGCTCGGCATGCCCGCTCCCCGCTCCCCGCTCACCGTTCACCAGCCCGCCAGACGAGGTGATCGCCGTGCTGGTCCGACGCGCCGAGATCCTCGCGGCCACACCCGCCGTCGGCCCCGGCCCGGGAACGCCGCGGGCCGGTCTGGTGGACGTCCGCCTCGCCGGTGGGGCCGTCGTCGAGATCGGGCCGCCGGGGCGGCGTCTGGACCGGCGCCCCGGCGAGGAGGAGATCGACGCCGCCGGCGGTGCTTTGCTCCCCGGCCTGCACGATCATCACCTTCATCTGATGTCACTGGCCGCCTCGATGGCCTCGGTGTTCCTCGGGCCGCCCGCGGTCGCCGACGCGCGGGAGTTCGCCCGGCGGCTGGGTGAGGCCGCCGGCGCCGCCCGCGGGTCACCCCGCGGCGGCTGGGTACGCGGCATCGGCTACCACCCGGCCACCGCGGGGGATCTCGACCGCTGGGCCCTCGACGCCCTCACCGGTGACGTACCGACCAGGGTGCAGCATCGCGGCGGCGCGCTGTGGGTGCTCAACTCGGCCGCGCTGCGCGAGGTCGGCCTGGACCCGCACGCCGACACCGGAGGCGGCGCTGGAGTCGGCGCTGGAGCCGGCGAGGGGATCGAGCGGACCGCCACCGGGACGCCCACCGGCCGCCTGTGGCGGCTTGACAGCTGGCTTGCCGCCCGGGTCCCGCGCGTCGCGGTCGATCTCGGAGCGCTCGGCCGGGCCGCGCTGGCGGCAGGGGTCACCGGCTTCACCGACGCCACACCCGAGCGGCGGCCCTCCGACCGGGCGGCGCTCGCGGAGGCGGTGGCCGCGGGGGTGCTGCCGCAGCGCCTCACCCTGATGCGCTCCTGCGCGGAGACAGCGGAGACAGAATTGGCCGTCCGGCCCGGTTCGCGGCGGCAGTCCCGGCTCACGGCGGGGCCACTGAAGATCATGCTGGACGACACCGATCTGCCGGACCCGGACAGCCTCGCCGAGCGGGTCCGGGCGGCCCACCGGTCCGGCGTGCCGGTGGCCGTGCACTGCGTGACCCGGGTCCAGCTCGTGGTGGCCCTCGCCGCGATCGAGGCCGCCCGGCCCCGTGTCGGCGCCGGCCCCGCCACCCCGTCGGACCTGAGCAACCTGGGGCGAGGCCGGCCGGCCGACCGGATCGAGCACGGGGCGGTGATCCCCCCGGAGCTGGCCGCGCTCATCCGCGCGGCCGGGCTGACCGTCGTCACGCAGCCGAACTTCGTGGCCGAGCGCGGCGACGCCTACCTGGCCGAGGTCGACCCGGACGACATCCCCTGGCTCTACCCGTGCCGGTCACTGCTCGCCGCCGGTATCGCGGTCGCCGCCGGGACCGACGCGCCGTTCGGCCACCCGGACCCGTGGCGGGCCATCCAAGCCGCCGTCGACCGGCGCACCCCCGCCGGCCACCTGCTCGGGGCGGCCGAGCGGGTGGCCGGGCGCACCGCCCTCGACCTGTTCCTCGGCCACCCCGACGACCCTGCCCGGCCGCGCCGGATCGCCCGGGGCATGCCCGCGGACCTGTGCCTGCTGCGCCTCCCTCTCGACGAGGCGCTGGCCCACCCGCAGGCCACGGACGTCGTCGCCACGTTCGTAGACGGCACGCTCGCCTACTCCGCCTCCTAGGCGGTCGCCCGGACCGCCGCTCCGGCACCGCTCGGTATGCACGAGACGACGGCGACTCAGCGCGAAGCCCGACAGGGTCGTCTCGATGTCACCGGACGGCCAGATTGTATTCGGGTCATAAAACGCTGGCTCGCGACGCCTTCGTCAAGCATTCTCCCCTTGGAGAAGCACCAGCTCATCCAGCATCTCAACACGAGGAAGGCAAAAATCGGCAGCAGTCTCACAGGAGCGGGGATCTTTGTCGATGCGCAGCGTCAACATATTCAGACGCTTTCCGAGCAGGATGTTGTTCTCGCTGTCGTCAACCATCAGCACCTCGTCCGGACTGGCGAGCCCAGCCAATACTCTGGAGAGAGCGAGAAACCTGTCCCCGGAGGATACGCCGGACTTTATTATCTGATCTGGCAGAAGCGACTCGATACCGGCCGTCCCCCTGATCACATCCACTTCCTCGGCAGGACTTGCTGTGACGATTCGGTATGGAACCTCCAGTTCGACGAGTTTTTCCAGAAGGCGGACCGTACCAGTCGACACTATCTCGTCATCATTCGTTATGGTCGCCCTGTAGAGACGCTGTTTCGCGAGGACAAGCGTGTCGACGTCACCCTGCAAAAATCCTCGGGCGACAAGATTACGGATCCCTTCACGGTCAGTGCGCCCCCCACACTCCGCCTCGTAGACCTCAAGACTCAGCGATCCACCGGCATCCTCGCAGAGACGAGCAAACGCGGAGAAATGCAATGGTTCGTCCAGAACCAGGACCCCGTTCCAGTCGAACACCACACCGCGTACCACAACCGGCCTCCGCAACGACCTGTTCCTCCAGTATTCGGGCACGGCGACACGACCGGCGTCACGACTCTCCTCTTGTCGGTCGCTGCGCCCCGTTCGCCGACGCCAATGCCGTTCCGCATCCTCGAGTGCAGCTTGCCAGCTATCCGTCGGCATTTGCAAACCAGCATCTGTCACGATCGCGGACAATCCGATCTCAACTTGATACAAATTTACCGGCTTCGCACGAAACTGTGCAGCCAGTCCAACGAAGTGTAATAGTCGCAACAACAGCGAGGGGCGAAGAGGAGCGGATGTCCGCAGGTCGGAGACAGCATCTGTATCGGCGATCTTGTAAGACTCTCCGACCGCGACCACGCGCCTACCAATGCGCGTATCGCCATGGTCCCCCTCGGCAATAAAGACCTCCGCCAGGCAGGCGCTGTCGGAGGGAGTACCGGCCACGACCGAAGGAATCAGAACAATTCCCTGGAGGCTTATTGCGTCGCATCCGAGGAACGCTAGAAGCGTTCTCTGGGGAGACAGACTGAGACGCCGCCCATCGATGGTCGTCACCGATATAACATCAGGCTTCAGCAGATTTTCTAGCTGCGAGAAGGAAAGGACGTGACAGGACAGGCCCGCACCACCGAGGACTTCACGCACCATCTCGTGCTCGCGCACACTATCCGAACCGTACTGGAGATCTTCAATAACAATAACGACAAGATTCGGATCGGCTCGCCTACTAAGAGAAAACTAAGTTAGTGGAATATTGATGTAGGACAGGTCTGGAGATCGGAAGAAGCCTCGGATAATCTCCGGTGTGGCCAAGAGGCGAGCGAACGCCTTCTTGACGCTGTCGCGCAGTT